>CBIHPL010000170.1:0-7385 GCA_966212005.1 uncultured Asticcacaulis sp. | reverse complement strand
GGTGAGGTGCTGACCGAGACCGATCCGGCCAACCGGATTACGCGCTACAGCTACGACGACGCCGACCGCGTGACCTACCTTATCGATCCGACCAATGCCGTAACGGCCTATGTCTACGACAAGGCGGGCAGGGTCACCCAGACCACGAGATACCTGGACGCTTACGACGGTCCGGCGGGCAGCAGGACCGTGGCCGAAATGAGCACTTGGGTCAATACGCCTCCTCCCGGCGTCACCCGTGTCACTCGCATCACGCGCTCGGTCTACGACGCCTCGGGCGCCAAATCCTACAGCATAGATGCTGAAAATTACGTGACCCGCTATGTCTATGACGGGGACGGCCAGATTACCCTGAAGGTCGAGTACAAAGATCCGTATACCGCCGCCAATTGGGCAGCCCCGGACCTGAACGCCTGGATTGGATTGCCGGCTCAGGCAGATTCGCGCATGACCTGGTATGCCTATGACTGGGCCGGGCGTCTGATGCAGATGACCGACCCGATGGGGATCGCGACCCGATACGCCTATGATGGCATGGGACGGACGACGTCGGTCATCACGGCCTACGGAACCTCGGACGCGGCGGAGATGACCTATCTCTACAACGCCAGTGGTCAGGTGACCCGCGAGATGATCGTGGGCGCCGCTGCGACCTGGCGTGTCTACGACGCGCAAGGCCGGGTGGTTCAGACCTACGACCAAGCCAGCAGCGTTACAAACTATACGTATGACAGCGCCGGGCGGTTGCTGACCAAAGCGGTCCCGGTCGGCACCGCCGGCGCGCCGCAGACCGCCACCACGACCAATGAGTACAATGCCTTCGGTGAACTGGTGAAGGTCACCGACCCGAGAGGCAACTCCGGCTACTTCTATTACGACGCCGCCGGTCGCCAGGTCGATCAGGTCGATGCCGAGGGCTATAAAACGCACACAGAATATAATGGTGCGGGTGACGTCCTGTCGGTCACCCGCTTCGGAGCGAAAGTAACGGTCACCAGCGTATCCGCAACGGCACCGTCTATCAGCTTCGATGCCGCCCGGGACAATGTGACCTACTTCGGTTACGACAATAAAGGGCGTGTCCTGGTTTCTATTGACGGCAACGGCAAGACAACATCCTACGCCTATAACGCCTTCGGTGACCGTGTCTCCATGACTAACGCCAGCGGGGCCGTGATCACCTATAGCTATACCAAACGCGGGCTGCTGGAACGCGAAACCGTTCCGGGCATGGTCCTGGACGGCGTTACTGTCGCACCGGCAAGCACGACCTTCTACACCTACGATGCGTTCGGCAATCGCACAAAGATGGTCGAGGCGGAGGGCCGTCCTGAAGCACGTACCACAAACTATGAGTACGACAAGAATAACCGGCTGAGCCGGCAGTGGGGCGACTTCGTTCAAGTGTCGTCGAACTATGGCGCGAAAATGGTCGAGCAGGTGCAGCCGGTCCAAGTCTTCACCTATGACAGGCGCGGCAACCAGATCGCGGCTCAGGACGCCAACGGCAATGTCACCCTGAGCTATTACGACAAGCAAAACCGCAAGATTGCCGAGGTCAATGCTCAGGGTACGCTGACGCAGTGGACCTATGACTGGAATGGCAATGTGACGTCGCAGAAGGTGTTCGGTGACGCGTTGCAGTTGCCGACAGCGGCCAATGGGGCTGTCGCCCAGATTTACAGGATGTACGACCTCACGCTCGGCCGGCTGCCAGCTGCGTGGGAAGTGAGCAACTGGCTTGGGTATTTGGCGTCTTACATTACCAGCACCCCCCAGCCGGCAGCAGAACAGTGGCAGAAGGACACGCTGGGCGCCCCCGTCAATCCGAATGGGGAGCAGCTTGGTGCGCTGGAAGGGGCATACTCAGCGATTATCGGCGACAGCACGGTACAGGCGCGCCTGCAGATCAATGGCAGCAATTCGGCCTTTATTACCGCAGTTTATCAGGCAGCTTTCCGTCGCGCACCGTTAAGCGATGAAATGACGGTCTGGACGAATAACCTGACGTCCGGTTGGACCAGGCCTGGTATGCTCACCCTGATTGCCGAACACGTCGCACATAGGATTTACGTTAATTCACTTACGATCTCTGAACTGAGCGCAATTGCCCAGCCGGCACCGGTCAATGCAGGCAATTATCGCGAGACGACCTATACCTACGACTTCGCCAACCGTCTGATAGCAACCAATGTCCTGGGTGTGCCGACGGGTAGCTGGGCGAATGGCTGGAATTCTCAGACCGGCACGGTCACGACCACGACGACCTATGATAAAAACGGCAATGTCATCCAGCAGACCGATGGCAACGGCAATGCCAGCTATAGCTGGTACGACAAGCTGGGCCGCAAGATAGCATCCGTTGACGCCGAAGGCTACATGACCAGCTATGAGCTGGACCAGGAAGGCAATGTCGTCAAACAAACCCGGTATGCGACCAAGCTTACAGGCACAATTACCGCCGATGGAACGCCGCCAACGCCGCCAGCCACCCATGGCGACGACCGCATTACGACATTCACCTACGATCATAATGGCCAGCGCCTGAGCGAAACCCGCAAGTCCGCGGCCTATTCCACGGTCAGCGGCAACAGCGTCTCCGGAGCGACGGGTGATGTGACCGCGACCTTCGTCTACAATAATCTGGGCCAGGTCATCCAGAAGACCGAAGCGACGGGCGAGGTCACGACCATTCTCTATGACACTGTCGGCCGCGTCATTCTGGTGACGACAGCCGCCGGCGACGCCGCCCATTTCATGGGAACCCGGTCGACCTATGACGGCCTGGGCAACCTGCTGACGACGACCGCCGGTTATGGAACGGCAGCCGCCCAGACGACGACCTATACCTATGGTCCGGGCGGGCGGCTCAAGGACAAGACCGATGCCGAAGGCTTCAAGGTCACCTATGGCTACGATGCCAACGGCCAGAAGACGATTGAGCAGTACGACCGGAAAAAATCGGACAACAGCACGGTCACGGAAGCCAGGCACTTCGGCTATGACGCCCTGGGTCAACAGATATTCGAAGGCGCGGCGACGCTGGTGGGCGGCCAATGGGTGTTCGCGCAGACAACCGACAGCTGGTACAACGCCTATGGCGATGTGGTGGCGCGCGGTACGAACACCAACCGCAACCTTGCCAAGGCGCAGGAATACGCCGACTATGACGCCGCCGGCCGCGCCTGGCGCACCAATATGGGCGATGGCGTCGCCAAGGTTTACTTCTACGACGGCAACGGCAATACCACGCTGCAGATCCAGAGCCGGTACTCGGGAACGACCGACCTGCGTGACATCGCCAGCCATGGCGATTCGCTGGCGGCGACCGATACGACCCGGATCTACAGCGTTTACAATAAACGCAATGAACTGATCGATGTCAGACAGCCCGTCAGCGTCAATCTCGACGGGACGATCGCCAGCGGCGGAAACGTCGTCGTCGATACCAGCGGCTGGATAAATATCGCGTCAGATTATGCAGGCGGCACCGGATACGGGACGACCGACGCTGAAAAAACAACGGCTACAGCCGTTGTCTCGTTTAGTAGCGCAGAGCTGACGGCGAATAACGGTACAGGCTCTATTCGCGTAACGATGACGACGAATGAATCGCCGCCAACGTCTCAGACCTATTTAATTCCATCCGGTTCTACGAGCGGAACATTTTCACTCAAAATCTGGAACGGTAATCCTCCGGGTAACGGTCCCTGGAGTCCGAAGAAGGTCAATGTTTCGGTTAATGTTTCTCAAGACAGCCCATCTGGAAGCGTTGCTCTCGGTGGATCAGTCTTTGAAGTGGTATGCTACCCTAATACCGACGGTCCAAACCTTGCGACTTTCATTCCGACGGGCAAGTCTCTGAGGGCTGCGGTGCCGAACGCAACAGCGCTGACTATGTATGTGCGTCCGGCTGGCTCTTCCGGCAGTTATACTGCAATTGCGGCGTCCGCAGTCTCCGACCCTTTCAATACGCAGATTCCTGGCGCTTTCTTCGTTGACCTGACCAAATCTCCCTTCAATGGCGCGGCCAACACCAGCTGGGAAGTCAAGTACCAGGCGACAGATTCAAGTGGTGCCGTTGTCGATGCCAAGAGCGGAACAGTGTCTTTTGACGGCAGCGCCAACCCGACGGCGACGAGTTTTACTGCGCTGACCGACAATGCGCTTACGATTGTCTACAGCGACAGCCTCCAGTCTTATAACGCGTTTGGAGAGATCGCCAGCCAGACCGATGCCCGAAACAACACGACCACCTTCGCCTACAATGTATTTGGTAACCTGATCAAGCGGACGGGCGCACAGGTCACCGTGGTTGGCGAGAACGGCGCTTCCAGCCAGGTGAATCCGATCGACGAATACTATTACGACAAGTCCGGACGTCAGATCGGTCACAAGGACGCCAACGGCAATCTGACGACACAGCTGCTGCTCAACGGCACGGGCTATCGCGGGACTGCGGGACTGATCACCACGCAATACAATGCCGACGGCGGCAGCGTCTCTACGTCCTACGACATCTTCGGCAATGCGCTGACGGTGACCGACGCCATCGGCGCGGTGACGACCAACACCTATGACAAGAACAACCGCCTGATCACCGTTGCCCATGCCGCACGGTCGGGTGGGGATGTCAGCTATACGTCGGGTGCCACACAACTCATCGACAGTTACGCCTATGACGGCCTTGGCCAGCGCATCCGGCACACCAACAATGTGCTGGGCGGAACCGAGATAACCGATTACGATCTTCTGGGCAGGGTTACGAAGTCGGTCACCTTCGGTGGCCAGACGACAAACTACAACTTCACCTGGAATGCCAGGACGGCGACGGGCAAGGTGATAGCCGGCCAGAGCGGTATCGGTTCGTGGACGCAGACGACAACGAACCTTGCCGGCAAGACGGCGACAACGACAACAGACTATTTCGGCAAGGTCGCCGCCAGCAAGGACTTCGGCGATCATAACTATACCTATACCTACAATAAGGCGGGTCAGCTGACTCAGCAGACCTCGACGGCCGGTCAGTCGCTCGTTTACACCTATACCTCCAGCGGTCAGCTGGCCAGCTTGACGGACAGTGCCACGGGCATCAAATCGGTGTTCGGCTATGACCGCAATGGCAACCGGATCGTCGAAGGTTATTCGCGCACCGGTGCGGTGGGAACCTATCAGAATTCCTACATCACTTACGACGCCCTGAACCGCGTCACGGAAATCCGCGACGCCAATGCCGACATCAAATATTCCTATGATGCCAACGGCAACCGCCGCCGCATCCTGACGACCTATGTCAATCTCGACCGGCTGGGCGCCATTACCTATCAGGTCGGCAATAGTGCGTCCGGGTCGACGCGTACCGAGGACTACTGGTACAAGTACGACAGCATGGACCGCTTTACGCTGGTCAAGGGCAAGCTGGTCAACAACGCGATCGTCAAGGATACGACGGGCATTGATATCACTTACAATGCCCGTGGCGACCGGATGAGCGCGACCCATGGTGTCGACGGCCATGTCGAGCAGTATACCTACACGGCCGACGGCTATCTCAAGACCGTGCTGACCGGCGGGGTGCTTGGTGCGGCGCGCACAACCGACGTGCTGGGCCGCCTGACCTCCTATACCGAGTACAAGGCGAACGGCTCAACGGTCCTGTCAACGCGATCGGCAACCTATGACGCCGACAGCCGGGTCACGTTCGAAACGACCCAGACCTACAACGACAATGGTACCAACTATACCAATGAGATAACCAACAACTACCTGTCCGGCGGGGTCGAGCAGGGCGTTGTGATGAGTTCGGTCAACAAACAGTACCAGAACGGGTCACTGGTCACGACGCTCAATAGCAGCAACAGCTATGTCTGGTGGAACCAGGCAAAGTCGTCGACCTCTTCCGTCTCGGGTCCGACTTCGGGCACCGCGACCTATAGCTACGACGCCAACGGCAATCTTAGCCAGGTCAACGACGCCGGCGTCAGCCGTGTCGTGACCTATCAGACGGACAGCTTCGGCCAGGTCCTGTCGCGCAAGGAAACCAATAGCGGCAATAAGGGGGCGTACCGCAATTTCTTCTATCTGGAAGGCAACGTCGTCGGCGACGTCGGCAATGATCTGCTGGCCAGCCAGACGGACTACGCGCAACAACTGGCAACCAACCGCAATAACGCGACCTACCCCAGCACCTCAGCCTATACGGCGACGCCGGTAACCGGGGTCGGCGGGACATTCCAGAACTACCAGACGCTGAACACGACATCGGTCGCGCAATCGGGCAGCAGTTACACGGTCATGGCCGGCGATACGCTGCAGTCTGTGGCGCAGAATGTCTGGGGGGATGCTTCGCTGTGGTTCATGCTGGCCGAAGCCAACGGCCTGAGCGTCAACAGCGCGCTCGTAGCGGGCCAGAGCCTGACGATCCCGGGCAAGATCGCCAACATGCACAACGCGTCGGGCGTGTTCAAACCGTATAATGCGGCCGACGCCCTGGGCAATACGACGCCGACCCGTCCGCCCGAACCGCAGCCGCCGATGCGCAAGCAGAGTGGTGGCTGTGGCGTCATCGGCGATATCATCGCGACGATCATCTCGATCGTGGTCACGGCGGTAGTGACACCGATCGCCGGACCGCAAGCTGGGGCTGCGTGGGGCAACATCGCCAAGCAGGGGTTCCGGATCGCGATTGGCAACCAGAAGAAATTCAACTGGGCAGAAGTGGCCGCCGCCGCCCTGGGCGCGCACATCGAAAGCAAGCTCGGCTGGATCAAGGGCGTCGAAGGTTATAAGGAACTTCGAGGTCCCTTGCATGCTGCGGCGCGGAATGTGGGCAGCAGCGTGATCCGCCAGGGCGCCAATATGGCGTTCGGCGTGCAGAAGAAGTTCGACTGGACAAGCCTGGCCGTGGCTGGGGTATCCGGCGCGGTCACCTATAGCTTCGGCGGGACGGCAGCGGGATTGGCGAAAAACAATGAAGTGGGTACGGCCGTGTTGGTGGGCACGGCCTCGCTGCTAGCAGGGGCTGCCACCCGCAGCTTTCTGACCGGCGACAGCTTCGGCAAGAGCCTAAAGGAAGCATTGCCCGACGCGCTCGGTAGCACTGTAGGCAATATGATCGGTAGTGCCATAGTGGGGGCAATGAAGAACGGCGGTACTTCAACGAGCAAGGCGCAGAACCAGGCTGGATATGAGCCGGTGTCGGACGAACGTGGAAGCCGCTCGGACTATGATGATCTGTTCACCAGACTCGCAAGAGATCAGGGATATCCGGGTTCGACACACGCAAAATACAGTCAAGAGGCGATAACCGGAAGGATAGGGTCAGATACACTCACTGGTTCAAATAGCAGTGACGCCATTGAGGTTATGCAAGAGGATGCTCAACT
>CBIHPL010000169.1:0-7436 GCA_966212005.1 uncultured Asticcacaulis sp. | reverse complement strand
GTATCCAGTCGTTCCTGGCCATATGCTCGGCATATCGCTTTTTCGGACCATATCCCGGCCAGTCGTGGTGGATGACGCGGGCGCCCAAGGCTTCGGCGACCTCGACTGTGCCGTCGGTCGATCCGCTGTCGATCACCACTACCTCATCGACCCAGCCGATAACCAGCCGGATGCACTCGCCTATGCGGTCGGCCTCATTCTTGGCGATGATGGTGCAGGTCAACGGCACGGATGTGGTCATGCTGTCTTGTGCCCAACGCCATTAGGTCAGACAAGGTCCAAACACAACAAATTTTCGTATTGTGGCTTGAACTGGAACCGTGCTGCCCTCGCGGACGTCCTTGTGATTCCGCCATTTGAGCCCTCATCTGTCATGACCGAAGCATATGTTGATTCCGAAACGCCGGTCATTCTGTGGTTCCGGCGAGATCTGCGCCTGAAAGACCACCCCGGCGTGATATCGGCTCTGCATTCCGGCCGGCCAATTGTGCCGATCTATATCCACGACGAATCCATATATAACAGGCCTTTGGGTGCGGCGTCGAAATGGTGGTTGCATCGCTCTCTTAAGACTCTTGGTGAAGAGTTGGAACGCCATTGTTCAAGATTGATTATCCTGTCGGGAAGCGCAAAATCAGAACTGCTCGATATAATCGACAAAACAAACGCAAAAACAGTCATTTGCTCGCATATTTTTGAGGCAGTTACTCAGCATTACGATGATAATCTGGAAAAGACTCTATCGCATCGATATGTTGATTTTGAGCGTCACAATGCAACGGTTCTGGCCCCTCCGGGGGCGCTTTTGACCAAGTCGGGCACGCCGTTCAAGGTCTTTACGCCCTACTATCGTGCCTTGGTCGACGGTGGTTTCTGCGAGGCGTACGAACCGGATACAATCACCCAGCGGAAATGGCCGGCGCCAAAACACTGGCCCCATGGCGTCAGTCTCGATTCGCTGAAATTCAACGAAACACGCTCAAAGTCCGGTCGCGACTGGGCAATGGGCTTCAACCGTTTCACGCCTGGCGAAGACGCCGCGCACGACGCATTGGCGCGTTTCATCGATGAGGATCTCCAAACCTATGAAGATGATCGCGACCGGCCTGCCAAGGACGCGACATCCCATCTGTCGCCGCATCTGCGCTTCGGTGAGATCAGCCCGCAACGCATCCTGTTCGAGACCTATGAGGCGGTAAAGTACAAACGCAGTTTGCTTAGGGGCGCCGACAAGTTCCGTGCCGAACTGGCTTGGCGGGACTTCTGCTATCAGTTGCTCGATCAGCATCCGAAGATGCATAAGGAGAACATGCGCGGGCAGTTCGACGCCTTCGAGTGGCGCGACGATGATAAGGGCTTCAACGCCTGGTGCCGCGGCGAGACCGGCTATCCGCTGGTCGATGCCGGCATGCGTGAACTGTGGCAGACCGGCTATATGCACAACCGCGTCCGCATGGTGACCGCCTCGTTCCTGATCAAACATCTGCTGATCGACTGGCGACGCGGTGAGGAATGGTTTTGGGACTGCCTGGTCGACGCCGACCCTGCCAACAATCCTGGAAACTGGCAATGGGTTGCCGGCAGCGGCGCGGATGCCTCGCCCTTTTACCGCGTTTTCAACCCTATGGCACAGGCGGAAAGATTCGACCCTGCCGGAACCTATTGTTCACGCTATAAGGGGCGTGCGCATGAACCGATCGTTGCGCACGACTTCGCCCGGCAACGCGCGCTTGACACCTATGGACGCATCCGCGGAACGCAAAGGACTGACCATGACCAACCAGATTGAACCCCAGACGCTGAGCAGGCTGATCGACCAGGGTGCGGTCAAGGTCGTCGACGGCAGCTGGGCGCTTGATGGAACCGATATGCACGCCCTCTACCTGAAGGATCATATTCCGGGCGCCGTCTTCTTTGACATCGAAGAGATCAGCGATCACTCGACCGGCCTCCCCCACACCGCGCCGTCGCCCGAAGCGTTTGCGGCGGCTGTCGGAGCCATGGGTATTTCGGCAGAGGATCATGTCGTTGTTTATGATCGCCAGGGCCTGTTCTCAGCGGCGCGCGTATGGTGGACTTTCAAACTGATGGGCCACGACAAGGTTCAGGTCCTGCGGGGTGGCCTGCCGGCGTGGCAGCTTCTGCACCTGCCCCTTACAGATGAAGTTCCCACAGTGGTTGCCACGAGCTATATGCCTCAGCCGCAGCCCGAAATTATGATAAAGCTCAATGAATTGCGTCCCGCTCTTGAAGCCTCCCGCGGGCTGGTGGTGCTGGATGCACGGTCAAGGGCGCGCTATGACGGGACCGCGCCCGAGCCGCGTGCAGGGTTGCGGGCGGGGCATATGCCGGGCGCGCGCAGCCTGCCGTTTTCCGAATTGATCCGCGATGGCGCGCTAAAGCCCCGTGACGAACTCGAGGCGATCTTCTGCAATCTCGGTATTGCCGACGGTCATACCGTAGTGACGAGTTGCGGGTCAGGCGTTACGGCGGCGATCATCGCCCTGGCCCTGGCTGAAATCGGGCACGCTTCGTCGCGGCTTTATGACGGGTCATGGGCGGAATGGGGCCAGGACACGCTCGACACGCCTGTGGTAACATAAAGACTCAGGAAGAAGCCTGGCGACTCCGACAGGGCTCGAACCTGTAACCGTCCGCTTAGAAGGCGGATGCTCTATCCAGTTGAGCTACGGAGCCAATAAGGACAAGCGATATGTCGAAAAGTGCATAGCGGTTTTCGACTGAATATCGCGACAAAAACTAGTGCGTCCAGGATTGTCTGCGGCCGTAAGCGAAGTTATCGGCATAGGCCTTGATGATCTTCGGCGGCGTCTCGGGTTCGATCAGACGGAACGGAATGCCGTTATGTTCGGCATAGGCCATAGCCTGATCCTTGGTTTCAAACGTCAGACGAATTTGCGCATTCATGTCCGCCGACGACGACCACCCCATCAAAGGGTCCGGTGTGCGTGCCGACCGCGGCTCGAATTCCAGCACCCAGTCATGCGTCTTGGCGCGGCCCGATTGCATGGCGGTCTTGGCGGGTTTGAAAATACGCGCAAACATCATGATCTCCTGCGGGCCTGACTCAGTTAGGGCCGGCTCAGTGTCTGTTACTACAAAGGCCGCGCGTGGCAAAGGGAATTTGAATGGATGGCCGCCTCATCGCGAATGAGAAGGTCAAGCAAACCACCAGTGAGCTTAAAAAGAAGAAGGGCTACGGATTCGGGGGAGAGGATAGGCTCCGCTGCGCGCCGCCGACTCGCCTTTGCTTTCGCAATGGCTCGTTACGAACCGGGAGGTTCGAGCGATCGACCCAGACATTTAAAAAGGCGGCCCCGCGAGGGGCCGCCTTTTTAAATGGTCGGGGCGAGAGGATTCGAACCTCCGGCCTTCTGCTCCCGAAGCAGACGCGCTACCAGGCTGCGCTACGCCCCGACTTTATTTCAACCTCGGCTCCGGAATGGTCGGGGCGAGAGGATTCGAACCTCCGACCTGCTGCACCCAAAACAGCTGCGCTACCAGGCTGCGCTACACCCCGCCAGATAGACCGGAGGACCAAGAGGCGCGCTTCATGCCATTTTCGTTACGGCATAGCAAGCCCCCGAAACGCGAAAATCCGCGATTTTGCTCAAGGAGGTTTATGGCTTGTGGAAAAACGGGTGTTCCACACGATCACCTGGTTTCAGACCCAGCTTGTCGCTCAGGCCGGCGCGGATTTCCAGCACGCCGCTGGCCGGTCCATTGGATGGCAGCGGCGTAGTGTCGAGCGGCCGGGCGTTTTTTTGGATCGACACGCTATGGCCATCCGGGGAGATGTAAATTATGTCGAGCGCCGACACCGTATTATTCATCCACAAACCGCGCGCCCCGACAATCTGGAACTGGAACAACATGCCGTAATCGTCCTTCAGGCCGGTGCGGCACATTAACCCCTGTTCACGCTCTTTGAAGCTATCGGCGATCTCGACCTTGAAATGCGTCGTGCCCCTGGCATTGCTGATGCTCAACGTCTCGGGCTGCGAATAGGGTGTGAGGTTCAGCGTCGAACATACCGACGTTACCGGATCCGACACGTTCGTGGCAGCGACCGCCGATCCGTACGTCGCTCCCAGAACGATCGCGAATAATGCGAAAACTGCCGGCTTCATCATGGCCTATCTCCAATACATTGCCGGCAAATTCTTATAGGCGCAGACAGCGTTTTCAAGGTGAATCTGCACCAAAGAAAAGCGCGGGCAGCATGACCGCCCGCGCTTCCCAAAATAGACTGCCTCGTACCTTACACCAGGGCGCGAGGATGAACTTCCGTGACCACCAAACCCTTGGGGCCTTCGCCAAAGCGCACCATGATGGTATCGCCTTGCTGAACGTCCTCAAGGCCGTAACGGCGCAGGGTTTCAATGTGGATAAAGATGTCCGTCGGGTCCGAACCCCGGACTACGAAACCGTAGCCCTTGGTGCGGTTGAACCACTTGATGGTTGCAGCTTCCAGGTCGCCCACCCGGACGCTTTCATTGAGATTGCGGGTTGCACGGGGGGCGTGATCGATACGATCCGTCCTTACCGCCGCCGGAACCTCGGAGGCCTGATCGATATGGTCGATACCGATGACTTGCCATCCCTTTGTGCGTTTTGCGATCTTACAGGTGATCCGCGCGCCCTCCTGCGCAGTGTCACGTCCAATGTCCCGCAGGCTTGAAATATGAAGCAGTACGTCACGCATGCTAGTCTGCGCGGCATCCTGAGGAACGATAAAGCCATAGCCCTTGGCTGCATCGAACCACTTCACGTGCCCTGAAATCGTAATCAGATCTTCCGCATCGCTCTTGTTGCTATAATCAAACAAACTCATAATTCCTCACCACCTCAACAGTACGCCCTCTAAGTGATCATTGAGATCACATTATCATAACACGGATATCTCAATTTGGGAGAGCAAAATAGAGATTAATTCGCATTTGTCGCGAATTTTACGGCAGAATGACGTTTTTTGCGAGCACATTCGACACGTTCTCAAAAATGAGATCGATATCATTTCAAAAATTTGTGGATTAAAAATTGACGTTACGTCAATCTCGCTCATTCCATCAGGGCATTAGCGGCTGAGGCAGCGAAATCTTGATGGCAGTCCCTAGGGGAGTCGAACCCCTCTCTTCAGGTTGAAAACCTGACGTCCTAACCGATAGACGAAGGGACCGCGTCAAGAGGTGCGCTAGTTAGCTTCTCTCGTTTTGCGTTGCAAGCGTATTTTCAAAATAATTCACAGCTATACACGACTCGCGCAAATTATCGCGCAGCGAGCGCCATATCCTCAATTTCAAGTTGAACTCCACGTCTTCCCATATAGTCGTCAGCCTTTAAACGCCCGATCACATGAACCAGTCCCGACGGCCGAAGCAGCGCGTCGCCAATCGCTGTGCCCTCGGCGCGCCAAACGATGGCCTTGAGCTTGTGGCCGGACGCGTCGCTGATTTCGCAACGAACGTGACCGCCCTTCAGCGCCTGAGCGTAGCTAATGCGGACATCGGCAAAGGCCAGGAGCGGTTCGGGATTGCCCTGACCATAGGGCGCCAGCAGGTCAAATCGGTCAAACAGTGCGCGTGACGCAGCCTTCAGGCTGAGAATGCCGTCGACATCGACCGTCTCGATCAGATCTTCGGCGTTGGAGTGGGCACGGATGTGATCACTGAGGAAACGGCGCAGTTCGGAGATGCGATCGCCTTCGATGCTCAGCCCGGCAGCCATGGCATGACCGCCACCCGACAGCAAAAGTCCAGATTCGAAGGCGGCGCCGACCGCGTGGCCAAGATTGATACCGGCCTGCGAGCGGCCGGATCCCTTGCCCATGCCGCTGACCGGATCGATGCCGATAATGATGACGGGCTTATGCCAGCGTTCACGCAGGCGTCCGGCGACGATGCCGATGACGCCGGGATGCCAGTCAGGCTTGGCGATGACGACGCATGGATCATCCGTCGGCCACAATCCTTGCGTCTCGGCGGTGCGGATGGCCTCGTCCAGCACCTGGGTCTCGACTTCCCGCCGCAGGCGGTTCAGTTCATCGAGTTCGCCGGCAAGCGACGCCGCCTCTTGATCGTCATCGGTGGACAGCAGGCGAACGCCGAGATCCGAGCGCCCCACCCGTCCGCCGGCATTGATGCGCGGACCGATAACAAAACCGGAATGGAAGGTATTCATCAGAGTTTGCGAATCGCTGCCGCCGGCGACGTCCATAAGTGCGCGAATGCCGGCATTCTGGCGTTTCGACATGACTTTCAGTCCCTGGGCTGCCAGGGCGCGATTGAAGCCCGTCAAGGCCGTAACATCGCAGATGGCGCCAAGCGCCGACAGATCAAGCCACTGCATCAGGTCGGGCCGCGTTCGGCCCGCGAACATGCCGCGCCTTTCGGCTTCGCGATTAAGCGCCGCCATCACGACGAAGACAACGCCGGCGGCCGCCAGATTACCCTGAGCGGAGCTGCAGCCCGGCCGGTTCGGATTGACGACAGCCCGCGCCCTGGGCGGCTCCTCGCGCATCAGGTGATGGTCGATGACGACGACATCCAGCCCGATAGCCGCGGCGTGCTCGAGGGGTTTGTGCGCCATGGCGCCGCAATCCACCGTGATGACAAGGTCGAAGCCCTTCGCCTTCAACGAATCAAAGGCTGCATTGGACGGGCCGTACCCTTCGGTCACCCGGTCAGGCACATAAACAAAAAGATCGTAGTCGAGGGCGCGAAACCAGCGCACAAGCTGTGCGGCACTTGTGGCGCCATCGACGTCGTAGTCGGCAAAGACGCAGATCTTCGCCCTGGCTTCGAGGGCATCAAGAATGGCCGTAACCGCCGCATCCATGTCCATGAAACAGTTCGGATCAGGGAACAGGCTTTTCAGCGTCGGACGCAGAAAGCTCTCCAGTGCTTCGGGGACGACGCCACGTCCGGCGACGAATCGCGCCAGCGGCTCGACAAACTCGGGCTCGACGAACGCCATCAGCGCCATGCGTTGCGTGATTTCGCGCAGAACGGCAGACGATACACCGGCGCCGTCCAGCCTGTCACGCCAGCCGCGTCCGGTCAGGGAGCGCGCGACGCCAAGGTAAGGCGCAGAGGGTTCCCGGAGAGACGTCGTCAAGACCTCCGCTTCGGTCATCACGCCCGCAGCGGCCTGCGCATGGACAATTTACGCACTGTATGAGTCTTCGACATCATGACCACGCTCTCGGTTGTTACAAAGCTCGCGCCCGACAATGTGGTCTCTTTCTGCACGCCGCGCAACAAGGCTCCGTGAGTGACGCCGGTGGCGATAAACACCGCGTCGCCACTGACGAGATCATCGAGATCGTATTTGCGGTCGAAGTCCGACAGACCCAGGCGTTCGGCGCGGCGGCGTTCGCCATCATTGCGGAACATCAGTCGCCCCTGGAACTGGCC
>CBIHPL010000168.1:0-7436 GCA_966212005.1 uncultured Asticcacaulis sp. | reverse complement strand
ACGGCAAGCCGACCCGCGTCGGTTTCAAGATCGAAGGCGACAAGAAGGTCCGCGTTGCCAAGACGACCGGAGATGTCATCAATGGCTGATACTTACACCCCGCGCCTGAAGACGGTTTACCTGGACACGATCCGGGCCGCTCTGAAGGAAGAGTTCGGCTACACGAACGAAATGCAGGTCCCCAAGCTCGACAAGATCGTCGTGAACATGGGTATCGGTGAAGCCACTGCGGACTCCAAGAAGGTCCAGGCGGCCATCAAGGACCTGGCGGCCATCACTGGCCAGAAGCCGGCTCCGACCCGCGCCCGCAAGTCCATCGCCGGCTTCAAGCTGCGCGAAGGCATGGTTGTCGGCGCCAAGGTGACGCTGCGCAAGGAACGTATGTACGAATTCCTCGACCGTCTGATCACGATCGCGCTGCCGCGCGTGAAGGACTTCCGCGGTCTGAACGGCAATTCCTTCGACGGCCGTGGCAACTACGCCATGGGCCTGAAGGAACACATCGTTTTCCCGGAAATCAACTACGATCAGATCGATCAGATGTGGGGCATGGACATCGTTGTCTGCACCACGGCCACGAGTGACAAGGAAGCCAAGGCGCTTCTGAAGCACTTCCAGTTCCCGTTCACTTCGTAAGGCGGGAGAGAGACACAAATGGCAAAGAAATCCGCTGTCAACCGTAACGAGATGGTCAAGAAGCTGGTCGCGCAATACGCTGCCAAGCGCGAGGCCCTCAAGGCGACCGCCAATGACGAAAGCCTGCCGCTTGAGGAGCGTTTCGAAGCGCGCCTGAAGCTGGCCAAGCTGCCGCGTAACTCTAACCCGACGCGTATCCGTAATCGCTGCGAACTGACGGGCCGTCCGCGCGCCTTCTATCGCAAGATGAAGATCAGCCGTATCGCCCTCCGTAAGCTTGGTAACGAAGGCCAGATTCCTGGTCTGACCAAGGCCAGCTGGTAAGGGAAGGGGACCACACACATGTTCGTCAATGATCCTCTCAGCGATATGATCGCCCGCATCAAGAACGCCGCCATGCGCCAGCGTTCGAAGGTGCTGACCCCCGCCTCCAAGCTGCGCGGCCGCGTGCTCGACGTCCTCAAGGACGAAGGCTACATCCGTGGTTACGAAGTCCTGGAAGTTCCGGGTGAGTTCCCGCAGTTCGAAATCGAACTGAAGTATTTCGACGGCCAGCCGGTCATCGCGGAAATTGCCCGCGTGTCCAAGCCGGGCCGCCGCGTCTATTCGTCGATCAAGGACCTGAAGCCGATCAAGAACGGCCTCGGGATCTCGATCCTGTCGACGCCCAAGGGCGTCATGTCTGACACTGCTGCCCGCGAAGCTAACGTCGGTGGCGAAGTTCTCTGCCGAGTTTACTAATCTAAGGCCTTTTCGGAAAATTGGTTTCCGGTTTCCGTAAAAGGCGTCTTGAATTGGAATTCTCGGTCTGAGGGCACTTAAGGCACAAAGGTTTTAAAATGTCTCGGATCGGTAAAAAGGCCATTTCTGTCCCGAACGGCGTGAACATCACGCTGGCGGGCCAGGACGTGACCGTAAAGGGCCCCAAGGGCCAGCTGAACTGGAAGGTCGTCGAGGAAATCGAAGTCCGCCAGGAAGGCAATGTCCTGCACATTTCGCCGCGCGGCGAAACGCAGCGTCACAAGGCCATGTGGGGCCTGTCGCGTACCCTGATCGCCAACATGGTGAAGGGCGTGACCGAAGGCTACGAAGTGACCCTGGAAATGGTCGGCGTCGGTTACCGCGCCGCCATGCAGGGCCAGAAGCTGGAACTGTCGCTGGGCTTCTCGCACCCGGTCGTTCTCGATCCGCCCGCCGGCATCAAGTTCGAAGTGCCGAAGCAGACCGAAATCAAGATCATCGGTATCGACAAGCAGGCCGTCGGCGAAATCGCCGCCAAGGTCCGCAAGATCCGTCCGCCTGAGCCTTACAAGGGCAAGGGTGTCAAGTACGCCGGCGAAAAGGTTCGCCGCAAGGAAGGCAAGAAGAAGTAAGTCATGGCTCTGTCTCCTCGTCAGCAAATGGCTCGCCGCGCGCAACGCAATCGTACGCGCCTGAAGAGCCTCGCCAACGGCCGCCTGCGTTTGTCGGTGTTCCGTTCGGACAAGAACATCTATGCCCAGATCATCGACGACGCCAACGGCGTCACCGTGGTCGCCGCTTCGTCGCTGGAAGGCGACAAGAAGCAGGGCTCCAACCAGGCTGCCGCTTCGGAAGTGGGCAAGCTGGTCGCTCAGCGCGCAATCGAAAAGGGCGTCAAGGACGTCGTCTTCGATCGTGGTGGCTACATCTATCACGGCCGCATCAAGGCGCTGGCGGAAGCCGCGCGTGAAGCCGGTCTCAACTTCTAAAGGTAATCCTCATGGCACGTCCAAGTGAAAACCGCGGTGATCGCCGCGATCGTACCGAGGAACCCTCGGAATTCGTTGAAAAGCTGGTTGCAATCAACCGCGTTGCTGCGACCGTCAAGGGCGGCCGTCGCTTCTCGTTTGCCGCTCTGATGGTCGTTGGCGACCAGAAGGGCCGCGTCGGCTACGGTCATGGCAAGGCGCGCGAAGTGCCGGAAGCCATCCGCAAGGCGACCGAAGAAGCCAAGAAGTCGCTGATCCGCGTTCCGCTTCGTGAATCGCGTACCCTGCACCACGACGGTTACGGCCGTTGGGGTGCGGGTAAGGTCCAGATGCGCGCTGCCCCTCCGGGCACGGGCGTCATCGCCGGCGGTCCGATGCGCGCTGTTCTCGAAACCCTCGGCGTCTCCGACGTTGTCGGCAAGTCGATCGGTTCGTCGAACCCCTACAACATGGTGCGCGCCACGTTTGAAGCGCTGAAGGTGCAGTCTTCGCCCCGTCAGATCGCTTCGAAGCGCGGCAAGAAGGTCGCTGACCTGCTGAAGAGCCGCAATGACGGCGCTTCGTCGCCTGAAGCTCTGGAGGGCTAATCGATGGCTACCATCAAAGTCAAGCAGACCGGTTCGCCGATCCGCCGCACCAAGGACCAGCGCGCGACGTTGGCCGGCCTGGGCCTTAACAAGATGGGCCGCGTCTCCGAACTGGAAGACACCCCGTCGGTCCGTGGCATGATCGCCAAGGTCCAGCACATGGTGCAGATCGTCGACTAAGGGTCGAAATGGTTTAAGGGCGCGGATATCATCCGCGCCCTTGATTCTTTGAGGGGCGTGCTGTAACAGGCGCGCTTCGTTTGCGTATCGCCGACCGGCGAAAGCGCGACCAAAATTTGTTTTCAAGCCGAGTAGGGCGATGCCCTGCGCTCTCAAGAGGATAGGCAACATGACCAAGCTGAACGAAATCCGTGACAACGAAGGCGCCACCAAGGGCCGTATGCGCGTGGGCCGTGGCCCCGGCTCCGGCAAGGGCAAGACCTCGGGCCGCGGCGTGAAGGGCCAGAAGTCGCGTACCGGTGTGTCGCTGCTGGGCTTCGAAGGCGGCCAGATGCCGCTGTACATGCGTATGCCCAAGCGCGGCTTCAACAACCCGTTCGCCCTGAAGCTGGCCGAAGTCAACCTGTGGCGCCTGCAGGACGCCGTTGACGCTGGTAAGCTCGACGCTTCCAAGCCGGTCGATGGCGCTGCCCTGGTGGCGGCCGGCGTCATTCGCCGCGAACTGGATGGCGTCCGCATTCTCGGTGAAGGTGAACTGAAGGCCAAGCTCGACATCACGGTCTGGTCGGCGACCGCAACGGCTGCCAAGGCCATCGAAGCCGCCGGTGGCAAGTTGACGCAAAAGCGCCCGGCCAAGACCGCCGAAGCCTGATTGACGTTTTGATGACCATACCCCATATGGGCTGAGGGCTGGGCAGGGGGCGAATCGACAGGTTCGCCGCCGCTGATGCCGTCACCCCGTGTGGGGATGTGACGTGAGGCCGTCCGGCCTTGCTGAATTCGAGGATTTCTATGGCATCAGCAGCTGAACAATTAGCCGCAAATATGAATTTCGGCGCCTTTGCCAAGGCGACGGACCTGCACAAGCGCCTGCTGTTCACGCTGGGCGCGCTCATCGTTTATCGTCTCGGAACCTACATTCCGTTGCCGGGTATCGATACCGCAGCCTTTGCCCAGGCCTTTTCCGGTCAGGCCAACGGTATCTTCGGCATGATGAACATGTTCGCCGGCGGCGCCGTCGAACGCATGGCCGTTTTTGCGCTGAACCTGATGCCGTACATCTCGGCGTCGATCATCGTTCAACTCATGGGCTCAGTCTACCCGCCCTGGGAAAAGCTGCGTAAAGAGGGCGGCGAAGCCGGCCGAAAGCAACTCAACCAATACACCCGTTACCTGACGGTCGTCCTGGCGTTGATCCAGTCGTTCGGCATCGCCTCGGCCATGTTCCAGAGCGGCATGACCATCGACAAGCAAAACGGCATTTTCTTCATCGTTACGGCGATGACGACCCTGACCGCCGGTACGCTGTTCCTGATGTGGCTGGGCGAGCAGATCACTTCGCGTGGCATCGGCAACGGCTCGTCGATGATCATCTTCGCCGGTATCGTCGCTGTTCTTCCCAAGACGCTGACGCTGCTGTTGGGTCAGGCTCAGCAGGGCCAGATCGCGCCGTTCGTGCTGCTGTTGCTTCTGTTGGTCCTGGTGGCGACGATTGTCTTCATCGTTTTCATGGAACGGTCGCAGCGTCGTCTGCTGGTTCAGTATCCCAAGCGCCAGGTCGGTAACCGTATGATGGGCGGCGAAAGTTCGTTCATGCCGTTGAAGGTCAATACCGCAGGCGTTATCCCGCCGATCTTTGCATCGTCCCTGCTGCTGATGCCGACCTCGGTCATGGCTTTCGTCGGCCAGAACCCGGACAAGATTCCGTCATGGCTGAGCTGGCTGCCGTCGCTGTCGGGACAGTTGACACACGGCCAGCCTCTGTTCATGGGGCTGTACGCCGCCATGATCATCTTCTTCTGCTTCCTGTACACATCCCTGGTCTTCAACCCGGATGAAACGGCGGAAAACCTGCGCAAGTACGGCGGTTTCCTGCCTGGTATCCGGCCGGGCAAGCGGACGGCGGAATATCTCGATTTCGTCCTGACCCGCATTACGGTTATCGGGGCGGCCTATATCACCATCGTCTGCCTTCTGCCGGAAGCGCTGATTGCCAACCTCGGCAACAGCTTTTACTTCGGGGGCACGTCTATCCTCATCGTCGTGACGGTGACGATGGACACTGTGGCCCAGATCCAGTCGCATCTTCTGGCGCACCAGTATGATGGCCTGATCAAGAAGTCGAAGCTCAAGGGCGGCGCCAAGACGGCTCTGACGCGTGGAGGCGGCCGATGAACATCATTCTGTTCGGACCGCCGGCCGCCGGCAAGGGGACCCAGGCAAAGCTGCTCGTCGAACGCAGGGGCATGGTTCAGCTTTCGACCGGAGACATGCTGCGCGCCGCCATCGCCGCCAAGACAGAGTTGGGGCAGCGCGTAGAAGGGATCATGCAGAGCGGCGGGCTGGTGTCCGACGGCATCGTGATCGCTCTTATCGAAGAGAATCTACCGCGCGCCGAAGCTGCTGGCGGGGCCATCTTTGACGGCTTCCCGCGGACCGTGGCCCAGGCCGAGGCGTTGGACACCATGCTGGGCGCGCGCGGCGCGCTGATCGATCGGGTTGTCCGCCTCAAGGTCGATGACGACGCCCTGGTTGATCGGATCGCGAAGCGGTTTGCCGATCAGGGACGCCCTGACGACAACCCCGAATCCTACAAAGTGCGCCTGGCCGCCTATAACGCCCAGACCGCGCCGCTTCTGCCCTATTATGCCGCTCAGGGGAAACTCCATGAGGTCGACGGCATGGGCCCGGTAGAAGACATCGCTGCCCGCATCGAGGGCGCGCTGACCTGACTTTCGGTAAGCTTTTCCAGATACCTGAAAGGGATCTGGCAAGGCCGACCGGCCGCCCGAGCCCGTGCCCTCAAGAAGCGAAGCGTTAGGCTTCGCCATCGCGAGGAGCCTCGCGGCGCTTGAGCGAAATAAACGTGTAAAAAATATGTGAGGGCATGACATTTCTCTTGCATTTTTCCACGCTGAACCATTGACGGGAGCGAAAACCCTTCTATAAGGGGCAGCTTCCGCGAAAACACGCGTATGGGCCTCCTCCTCGCCGGGATCGGCAGGGAAGGGGACGCATACGTGTCATCTTTCGTATTAAGAAATGCACACCGTAAGCATGGGTGTGCGTTGCAGGAGATCACCTCGTGGCCCGTATCGCAGGCGTCAACATACCGACCAACAAGCGCGTTCTCATCGCGCTTCAATATATTCACGGCATCGGCCCGAAGAACGCTGAAGAAATCGTTCAGAAGGTCGGCATCGAAGACAGCCGCCGCGTCAATCAGCTGACGGACGCCGAAGTGCTGCAGATCCGCGAAACCATCGACCGTGACTATACGGTCGAGGGCGACCTGCGCCGCGAAGTCTCGATGAACATCAAGCGTCTGATGGACCTGGCCTGCTACCGCGGCCTGCGTCACCGCAAGGGTCTGCCCGTCCGCGGTCAGCGCACGCACACCAATGCTCGTACGCGTAAGGGCCCGGCGAAGCCGATCGCCGGCAAGAAGAAGTAAGGATTAGCCGATGGCCAAGGAACCTTCACGCGTCAAGAAGCGCGAACGCAAGAACATTACGTCGGGCGTGGCGCACGTCAACGCCTCGTTCAACAACACCATGATCACCATCACCGACGCGCAAGGCAATGCCGTGTCGTGGTCGTCGGCGGGCATGATGGGCTTCAAGGGTTCGCGCAAGTCGACCCCTTATGCTGCCCAGGTTGCCGCCGAAGACGCCGGCCGCAAGGCGATCGAGCACGGTGTCAAGACGCTGGAAGTCAGCGTCGCTGGTCCGGGTTCGGGCCGTGAATCGGCTCTGCGCGCCCTGCAGGCGGTAGGCTTCACCATCACGACCATTCGTGACGTGACGCCGATCCCGCACAACGGCTGCCGTCCGCCGAAGCGCCGTCGCGTTTAATACGTACTTCCTGTTTTATCAGTCGCCCTGGCTCATCTGCCGGGGCGGCCTTTCCTGTCTTGAGGGACGTAAATGATCGAAAGAAACTGGCAACAGCTTATTCGTCCTGAGAAGCCACAAGTCGAAGCGGGTTCCGACCCTTCCCGCAAAATGCGCCTGGTCGCCGAACCGCTGGAACGCGGCTTCGGTGTGACGCTCGGCAACGCGCTGCGTCGCGTGCTTCTCTCCTCGCTGCAAGGCGCGGCCGTCACCTCCGTCCAGATCGACGGCGTGGTGCACGAATTCTCCTCCATCGAAGGCGTCCGTGAAGACGTCGTCGACATTATCCTTAATATCAAGCAACTGGCGCTGCGCATGCACGCCGAAGGCCCCAAGCGTATGGTGCTGCGCGCCAATGGCGCAGGTCCCGTGACCGCCGGCCAGATCGACGTCCCCGCCGACATCGAAGT
>CBIHPL010000167.1:0-7499 GCA_966212005.1 uncultured Asticcacaulis sp. | reverse complement strand
GTCAGGCTGTCCGAACCGGCATTGCCGTACAGCGTATCATTGTCGGCGCCGCCAACAAGCGTGTCGTTGCCTTCATTGCCGGACAGAACATCATTGCCTTCGCTGCCAAGGAGAAGGTCGTCACCGGCATTGCCGGCGACTGTATCGTTTTCAGTGCCGCCGTCGAGCGAGTCCGTTCCCGCTCCACCCAGCAGCGAGTCCCCACCCGCGCCACCCAGAACCGTGTCGTTATCTGCGCCGCCATTCAGGGTGTCGCTGCCGTTACCGCCCAGCAGGCTGTCGTCGCCGGCGCCCCCGTCAACGACGTCGTTGTCGTCGCCGCCATCCAGCGTGTCCGCTCCGTCCAGGCCGTCGATATGATCGTTGCCGGCAAAGCCCCGGATCGAGTCCGGACCCGCGGTGCCATTGAGGATGTTGTCGAGATCGTTGCCGTCGGCCATGACGAAATGTCCTTGCAATTACTTGGAAGAAATCAGGCAGGGTAGTTTGGAAAAATGCAGGGTACTTTGAGAAATACTGGTCGAGGTATCGGGGGAAAATAAAATGATACCTCACGGCACACAGCCGGCGTCAGAACACACAACGCGCGGCACAGATATCATGGGTCTCTGACATTCGCAACGCGCCCACACAGACTTGATTAAGATACATCCTGCAGGGGATTTTTTAGACGGCCGGCCGCGGGTTACCGCTTACAAATGAGGTATTCAGATGGGCGCCTTTTCAAGGTTGGCCTGTGGCCTGGCGCCCGCTTTTTCCAGCTGTTTCATCCAGCCTTCGCGCGTGCCGAAATACTGAACACGGCCACCCTGCAGCACCAGAAGCTTGTCGACGACCGCCAGGATACCTGCACGGTGGGCAATGACGACGACGGAACCGCCGCCCGCCCGGAATCCGGAAATCGCCTTGGCCAGCATTTCCTCGCCGGCGCTGTCCAGGTGCGAGTTGGGCTCGTCGAGAACCAGCAGACTGGGCTCTCCGTAGAAGGCGCGCGCCAGACCGATCAGCTGCGCCTGCCCGGCCGACAATCCCTGGCCGTTTATACCCAGGCGCGTATTGTAGCCGTGCGGCAGGCGCATGATCAGCTCATGTACACCGGCTGCTTGCGCCGCGCGCACCACGCCCGCATCCACCTTTTCCATATCGGCCGTCAGCATATGTTCGAAGCGGCAGATGTTGTCGCGGACCGTGCCTTCGAACAGCACGGTGTCCTGCGGGAAATAGCCGACATGACGCGCCAGGCGATCCGGATCCCATTCACGCCTCTCACCGCTGTCGATGCGCACGGCGCCGGTATCATAGACTTCCGCGCCGACGATAACACGCGCCAGCGTGGTCTTTCCGGCGCCGCTGGGACCGATGACCCCCAGGACTTCGCCGGGCTGGATGGCAAAGCTGACATTGGCCAGCAGATAAGTCTTGAGCTGGTGGTTGGCGACCGAGACACCTTCGACATCCAGCTGGCCGCGCGGAGCGGGCAGGCTGACATAGTCGGGCTTTTCCTCGACGGAGTTGAACAGGTCGTTGAGCGAGAAGAAGCCGTTATAGCCGGCGACCAGCGACTTCCACGACGAAATCGTCTGGTCGATCGGCGCCGTGGCGCGTGAGATCAGCAGCGAGGCGGCGAACACCGCGCCCGGCGAGATCTTGTGTTCGACCGCCAGCAGCGCGCCGACGCCCAGGCCCACCGACTGCAGCAAAAGGCGGAAGAACTTGGCGGCCGCACGGTAGCGGTTGCCCGACATGCCCGCATGGACATTGCTTTCCATAGCTTCGTGGCGGCTGCGCATCTGCGACATGACCATGGCTTCGCGCATGCCCAGCGCCGAAATGATGTCCGCCCTTTGGGTCAGCACGTCCTGGGCGGCGTAGGCGCGCGTCATGCCCTGCGTCGCCAGGGTCAGCTGCTTGTAGGTGGCGCGCTCGTTCATGACGGCCAGAAGGGTCAGGATGGCGGCGCCGGCCAGGCAGACAAGGGCCAGATAGGGATGCAGCAGGAAGCAGAGCAGGATGTAGATGATGATCCACGGCGCATCGCACAGCGCCAGGAAGCCCTGGCCGCTGATCGCCTGCTTGAAGCTGTCGAAACTGCGCATGACGTTATTGGTGGGCCTGACCTCGGTCGAGCGGACCTGCAAGGACAGGATCTGGGTCAGGATCGGCCCGGACAGTTCCATGTCGAGCTTCAGCCCCGAGCGGACCAGAAGCCGCGTGCGCAGGTTGTCGAGCATGGCCAGGACGCCGAAGGCGACGATGGTGATCAGGCTGAGGAAGAACAGGGTGGCAAGGCCACCCGTTGGCATGACGCGGTTATAAACCTGAAGCATGTAGAGGGTCGGCGTCAGATAGAGCACGTTCAGAAACAGGCTGAAGATCATGACGTTGACGAAATGCGGCTTGCAGGTCTCCAGCGCGTTAGCCAGGACACCGTTGATCTTCTTGCCCAACAGGACCATAACGCCCCCTAATCTGATGTGTTGAAATATCGTGCCGTTTCCGGCAAAAGCATCACTGTTCAAATTATTGCTTTTCCTTATTAGTCCTCATCATAAATAGCAAGCTGGCTCATGGAATATGGCCAGCCATTTCCCGGGGGTTCTGGTCATGGCCGGCGAAATCGTCGTCTTCAAGAACAAGGTTGCGGACATGGTCCGCCGCTACGTCGCGCCAACGCCTGCCGATGGGGTGGCCACCGCCGACGCTTCGCGCGAAATCCGCCTGGGCTGGTGGCTTTTGTTCGGCTTTTTCGGCGTGTTCCTGGGCTGGGCGGCGCTGGCGCGGGTCGATGCCGCCGTCATGGCACGCGGCACCATCGTCGTCTCCGGCAGTCTGCAGGAGGTGCAGCACAAGACGGGCGGCGTCGTCAGCAAGCTTCTGGTCCGCGAAGGCGCGCACGTCCAGAAAGGCCAGGTCCTGCTCGAACTGGCCGGCGATCAGTCCGAAGCCGCCGCCACCTCGCTGACGGCGCAGTACATCACCCTCAAGGTTCAGGAAGCGCGCCTGATGGCCGCGCAGGGCGGGGCGTCGAGCTTCGAGGTGCCTCTGGAACTGCGCGACTATACCGGCGTCGAAAAGGAGATGGTCGACGAGGCCATGCGCCTCCAGCTCCAGGCATTGCGCGCCGCCCAGAACGCGCTCGGCAGCCAGATTTCGGTGCTGGGCCAGCAGCAGGGCCAGACCGCCCAGCAGATCGCCGGCGCGAAACAGCGCATTGCCGCCAATCTCCGCCAGCAGGACCTGACCCGCCAGGAACTGGCTGGCGTGGATTCCCTGGAAAAGCGCGGCTTCGCGCCCAAGACCCGCGTCCGCGAACTGGAAAGCCGTGTCGCCGGCCTGGAAGGCGAAAACGGTGCGCTCAATGCCTCTGTCGCCCAGGCCAATGCCGCCATCGGCGAAAGCCGGATGCGCATGCTGACCCTGCGCCAGCAATATTTCCAGGACCTGGTCACCGACCTGCGCGACACGCAGTTAAAGCTGTCCAACATCGTGCCGCAGATGACGGCCGCCAACACCGAGTTCGACCGCGTCCAGGTCCGCGCTCCCGTGACGGGCAAGGTCCTGGGCCTGACCGCCCATACGGTCGGCGGCGTCATCGCGCCCGGCGACAAGATCCTTAGCGTCGTTCCGGACAAGGCGCCGCTGGTCATCGACGCCTACATCCTGCCCCAGGACGGTGACGACGTGCGTCCCGGCCTTGCAACACGCATCCGTTTTTCCGGTCTCTACCGTCACGACCTGCCGGACATGAAGGGCAAGATCCTTGACGTTTCGGGCGACAGCTTCACCGATCCGAAGACGGGCCAGTCCTTCTTCAAGGCCAAGATCGAGGTCTCGCCCGAGAGCCTGGCCCTGCTCCAGAAGGTGAAGGGTTGGGAAAACGCCGTAAAGCCGGGCATTCCCGTCGAGGTCAATATTCCGACGCGCAAGCGCACGGTGCTGACCTATATGCTGGAGCCGCTGAACGAGACCTTCTCGCACACCTTCACCGAGCACTGATGCTCCCGCATAACAAAGGCCCGCATGATCGTGCGGCCTTTGTTCATTCCGATCACCCCGCCATCTGGCGCTGGACCACCGGCTTGCCGGCGACCTCCTCGATCAGCTGCAGTTGACGCGGCAGGCAGACCTGCAAGGAATAGCGCTCGAGAATGGTCTTGCGGGCGTTTTCGCGCAGGCGCGCCGAGTCCTTGTCCTGCAGCGCCCTGACGATGGTCTTGTTCAGCTGGGCCGTATCGAAGAAGTCGGTGAAATAGCCATTTTCGCCGTCCTTAAGGACCTCGCGCACCGGCGCCGTGTCCGAGGCGACCATCAGGCAGCCGGCGGACATCGCCTCCATGAAGGACCACGACAGCACAAACGGGTAGGTCAGGTAGATATGGACCGAAGAGACCTGCAGCAGGCTGACGTAGCGATCGTAGGGAAGCTGGCCCAGGAAATGGACGCGGTCGCTGTTCAGTCCGGTCTCGGCGATCATGACCTCGCGCCAGTTGCCGCCCTCCTTGGGTGCCGATCCATAGGAAACATTGTCGCCGCCAACAATGATCACCTTTGCGTTCGGCCTGAGCTTGAGCAGTTCCGGCAAGGCGCGCATGAAGATATGAAAGCCGCGATAGGGCTCCAGGTTGCGCGCGACATAGGTGATGACCTCGTCGCTCTTGCGCAGTTCGGTACCGTCCGGCAGGGTGAATACGGCGTCGGCGTTCGGCTGGACCTTCTGGACGTCGATGCCGTCGAAAATGGTGGCGATCTTGGGCTGGAAAATCGCCGGGTGGCGCGACTTCTGCCACTGGGTCGGGCTCCAGCCGCGGTCGGCCAGTTCCAGCGACATGAGCAGGTGCGAATTGCGCGCCCGAACCCGGCACAGGTCGTCGAGCATGACCTCCTTGTCCTTGTCGAAGCCGACATCGGCGCCGTGGGCGGTGTAATAGAATTCGCAATAGCTCAGGACTGGCGAGCGCGGGAAGATTTCCTTGATGAACAGGGTCTCGCCCCAGCCCGGGTGCGCGACGATGATGTCCGGAATAAAGCCTTCCTGGCGCAGCTGCTGGCCCAGGCGCGCAACCTGCTGACCATGCAGGATCGAGTTTTCGAACAGGCGCAGATAATGGTGGGTCGACGCGTGGGCGACACGGTGCGGCTGATAGACCAGCTTGCGCACACCTTTCAGCTCGATCGTCTTCTGCTTGGTGATGAAGACGACCTCATGCCCCATATTGGCCAGGGTCGGCGCCAGGTATTTGAATTGCCCCGGCATGTTCTGATGAATGAAAAGAATGCGCATGCCCATCTCCCCGGCCTTGGATCGAAATGATTTAGATGGAAATCATTCCGATCTAAATTTTGCTTGGTCGCGATATTTGGTCGAACTGCGTTTCGACCGGTTGCTCGAAATATCCGCCACACTATACCGGAGATAGCATGTGGTCGAGCCCCTCGGGACAAAGAGCGCGCCACATATTTGATTTAATTTTCCGGCATATGCGGGGTCTGCCACCGATCTTCATACGGCCTTAACCGTGCTGGTTACACGGGCGTTTACCTCTGTGGCTTAGGTCTTTTTAAGTCCCGAATTTGTTGAGTGAGTAACATGCGTAACCTCCCCCGTATCTTCAGCCTGTCCCTCATCGCCCTGCCGGCGGCGCTCATGCTGTCTGCCTGCGGCGGAGAGTCAGCCGGCACGTCCGGCACACCTGCCGGGACTTCGGCGCCGTCAGCGCCCCTTCCCCAGGCCGCGGCACCGGATCAGGCCAATCCCGCGGCCGCACCCGGCGAGACGCCCCAGCAGGCCGATGCCGGCGACGATGCCATTCAGCCGAGCGATTACCGGCCTGACCCGACCTATCTTCCGGACGACAGTCACCTGGGCAAGTCCTCCTGATCCACCGTCCTGGCTCACGGCGTTGCAAAATAGGGATTGCAAACAGTCCCCCTTTTTCGTTTATAAACGGCTGACTTTCAGTAGCGACACTCGACCCCTGCAACGGGGGGCTTCCAGGCTCCCCGCTCGACATATTTTGCGTCACCGCTTATCAGGCCGCATTATCGAGGCTGTTTCCATGCATCGAACGATACGCATAGCCGCGTATCGCGCATGGCTTCAATTCGGGATTTGAGTGGCGGACACCGGAGACCTTGGCGGTATAAACGCACAGTGACTACACAGCGCACCATTCTGATCGTAAATACGCTTTATCCGCCGTCACAGGTGGGCGGCGCCGAGAAGTCCGTATCGCTTCTGGCCGAAGCGTTGGCGCGCGCCGGCAACAGGGTGATCTGCGTCTGCCTGACCGATTCCCCCACCCGCATCGATGAGGACCGCAACGGCGTAACGGTCGTACGGCTGCCGCTCGACAATATCTACTGGCCCTATGAAGGAGGCGCCAAGCCATCGGGGGCAAGGCGTATCCTCTGGCATCTGATCGATATGTGGAACGTCAAGGCGGCAAAGCGTTTCGGGCCCCTGCTCGAGGAGTTCCGGCCGGACGTGGTACACACCAACAATCTCACCGGTTTTTCGGTCTCCGTATGGCATGAGGTCCGCAAACGCGGCATCCCGATCGTCCACACCTTGCGCGACTATTCGCTGGCCTGTGGCCGCTCGGCCCTCTTCCGTGACAACCGCCTGTGCGAAACCCGCTGCCTGGACTGCAAGGCCCTGACGACGATCCGCAAATGGAAATCCGCAGAGGTCGACAAGGTGGCGTCGAACAGCGCCTACGTCATTGCCCAGCACGACCGCCACGGCTTCTTCAAGAACAAGCCCTCCGCCGTCATCTACAATATCGCCGATCTGGCCGCGAAGCCCGTGCGCGCCAATACTCCGGACGACACGCTGGTCTTCGGCTTCATCGGCCGCGTCGAGGAAGAAAAGGGCATAGAGGTTGTCCTTGAAGCCACGCGGGCCATGGAAACTTCAAACTGGCGCCTTGCCATCGCCGGTCGCGGCATCCCCGAATATGTCGAGGGATTGAAGGCAAGATACAATGACCCGCGCATCGAATGGCTGGGTTTTGCTTCGCCCGACACCTTCTATTCCAGCATCGACACCTCGCTGATCGCGTCGATCTGGCCCGAACCCCTGCCCCGGACCCTGATCGAAAGCTTCGCCTATGGCCGCAGCGCCATCTGCGCCCGCTCCGGCGGCATTCCCGAAATTGCCGCCCAGGGCAAGTGCGTGGCGGAATACGACGCCTTCGACACCGCCGCCCTGGCACAGCTGATGGATGCGGCCGTGCGCGATGCCGAACGCTGGAAGACCGCGCACGCACCCGATCCGGACTTCTTCTCATCGTTCTCGGAACCGGAAATTGTCGGCCGCTATACCGACCTTTATTTCACGTCGAGCCGGAATTCACACGCGTAGACCCATACCCGTCGTAGCGCTACTTGTCTGTCCGGTAGTTCCGGCGAGGCCTCTGGGACATTTGTGGTCGGGGATGCAGCGGCACCTGCTCACGATTTGGCGTCCGTTCCCGCTGAGGCGTACCGCGCGCGAACAT
>CBIHPL010000166.1:0-7540 GCA_966212005.1 uncultured Asticcacaulis sp. | reverse complement strand
ATAACCAAAATTACGCCCGATAAAGACAGTTGCTTCCGTCATTTGCTCCGCAAATCCACCTTCCCATTTATGGGGAAGGTGGCGCGGCGCTTGCGCCGTGGCGGAAGGGGGAAACGGCTGGCGCCACATACCGGAAGGTCAGCGACATCCGCCTTTGGCGCGGGACAACCAGCCCTCCAACCTTGTCGCCCTTTCGGCCGACAATGCCGTGCAGCCAGTGTTCGCGCACTTCGTCGCGCATGACCACCAGACTGCGCGCCTGAAGATACTGGCAACGCGTCGCATGCCCCATGCGCGTAAAGTCCATCATGATGCCGGCGCCCAGGCTGATGATCGCCACGGCCTTGATGCGTTCAATGTCCCGGTCCTTGTGCGCGCCGATCCCCTGTCCTGGAAAATATTCATTGATCAGGGCCCGGTCGGCAATGCCGTCGAGATGGCGCCCTGCCGCCAGCCGCTCGGAAAAAGGCCTCAGCCAATCCGGCATGGGCGAAGAGCGATAGTCTTCGTCCACCCCCAGGGGCGAGTCGTCATAGGCCCAGCCATACCATTGCCGCCGGCGCAACAGCTCCATGGACCAGGGCTGCTGGTCGATGGCGGCGATCAGCGCCGCCTCCTCAGCCCGCGATATATAGTCCGGCACATAGGTCAGGCCGGGAATGGGGCCGTCATCGAACAACGATCCGCTGTCGATCGCCGGCAGCCGCGCTTTCGCGGACAGGCGGAACATGGTTTGCGCTTTCTGCCAAAGAATTGATCCGACCCACACCGGAACAAATAGTGAACACAATTCTTAAGGTTTGACAAGTCCGTTCGGCGACTTATCCCCATAGGCATGGCCCACACAACGCTCCCTTCCGAGTCGCCCGCCCGCGCGTCCAGCGACACCTCCATCTGGACCGACCGCCGCCGCGAGAGTGGCCGCGCGCGCAAGGTCGACGATGCTCGCGATGCGTTCGACACCGACTATGCCCGCATTATCCATTCAGGTTCCTTTCGCCGGTTACAGGGCAAGACGCAGATCCTCAACATCGGCGACAGCGATTTTTACCGCACGCGGCTGACCCATTCGCTGGAGGTGGCGCAGATCGCCGGCGGCCTGGTCAAGCATCTCGAAAAATACGCGCCCGATCATCCGGCAACGCCGCACCTGCCGCCGGTGCCGCTGGTCCAGACGCTCGGTTTTGCCCACGACCTGGGCCACCCGCCGTTTGGTCACGGCGGCGAGGTCGCGCTCAACTACTGCATGCGCGACCATGGCGGCTTCGAAGGCAATGGCCAGACCCTGCGCCTGCTCAGCCGGCTGGAGAACCACTCCCAGGACCACGGCGCCAATCTGACGCGGCGGACGCTTCTGGGCATTCTGAAATATCCGGTCGCCTTCAGCGCTGTCGCCAATCCGGACTGCGCGCCGCGCCTTGATCCCCGTCCGACCCTGCTGAGTGTGATCGACCGGCAGGCATCGAAACCGCCGAAGTGCTATCTCGACAGCGAACGGGACGTAGTGGATTGGGTGCTGGCGCCCTTGTCGACCGCCGATCGCGACCGGTTCACCGCCGTCGACGCACGCCCCGGCAAGCACGCCAGATCAAGGCACAAATCGCTCGATTGCAGCCTGATGGATATCGCCGATGATATCGCCTACGGCGTCCACGACCTGGAAGACGCCCTGTCCCTGGGGCTGGTGCGCAAGGCAGATTTCCGCGACGTGGTCACGCCGCAGGCCTGCACCTCCTTCCTGGAGTACCGCCTGAGCAAATACAGCGACAAGGTCGGCAACAATGCCTATGGCGACCTGGTCGACAACCTGTTCGGCTCCGGCCAGCAGCGCAAGATGATCATCAACATCATTGTCGGCCACCTGATCGGCGCCATCGGGCTTGAGGACCATTCCGGCTTTGAAGAACCGTTGTTGCGGTACCGCGCGACGATGGCGCAGGGCCCGGCGACCTTTCTGCAGGCCCTGAAGGATCTGGTCATGGACAAGGTCATCTGCTGTGCCCAGGTCCAGCAGATGGAGTTCAAGGGCCAGAGCCTGGTCGTGTCTGTATTCGAAGCCGTCGCCACCGATCCCCGGGCCTATCTGCCGTCGGATGCCTACGCCAAATACACGGCCGCAGGCAAGGACATGCGCGTCATCTGCGACCACATCGCCGGCATGACCGACGCCCACCTGATGAAGACCTATGAGCGCCTGTTCAGCCCGCGCATGGGTTCGATCTTTGACAAGCTGTGACAGTTTACGTCGCCCTGCTCTATTCGATCGTCCTGCCTGAGGGGCGGCTGAAGATGGACGATCTCAAGGACATTGCGCTCGGCCTTGGCCTCGACGCCCCACGCACCCTGGTCGCGACCGGCAATCTGGTCTTCACAGCGCCGACGACCCCGATTGCCAGGCTGGAGGCACAGTTGGAAGCGGCGCTCGAAGCGCGCTTCGGCAAGCATATCGACATCATCGTGCGCACCGCTGCCGACTGGCAAAAGACAGTCAGGGCCAATCCGTTCGGCAGCGACGATCCCAAATCCGTCGCTGTGCGCATCCAGCGCGATCCGCTCGATCCGTCCATTCTCGATGAGCTGAACCGCTTTGCCGTCCAGGGCGAATACCTCCGGGTGGCCGGCGGAGACCTGTGGATACGCTTTCCAGGCAAGGCCAGCGAATCGAAAATTGCCGGCGCGTTGACCAGGAAGCGGCTGGGCATCGGCACGACGCGGGCGCTCAGTACGGTGATCGGGCTTGGCAGGATGCTCGAAGCCGTTTGACCGTTCCGCGTTTCGGGCTACATAGAAGCAATAGATCCCGAGGACTCCATGGCCGAAACGCTCTACGACATTCCCCTGCGCCGCATCGACGGCAGCCACACCACACTGGCCCCCTTCAAGGGCAAGGTCCTGCTTATCGTCAACGTCGCCTCCAAGTGCGGCCTGACACCGCAGTACGAAGGCCTTGAGGCGCTGTATCGCGAAAAGCACGGCGAAGGGCTGGAAATTCTGGGCTTTCCCGCCAACAACTTCCTGGAACAGGAACCGGGAACCGAGACCGACATCGCCACCTTCTGCCAGACGCAGTATGACGTCACCTTCCCACTGTTCGCCAAGATCAGCGTGGTCGGCGCCGTCAAGCATCCGCTCTACGACATATTGACGAAGGCGCAGCGTGACGCCGTCAGCGCCGGCCCGATGCGCGAACGGCTGATCAAGTTCGGCATTCCGGTCAGCCCCGAGGGCGAGGTGCTGTGGAACTTCGAAAAGTTCCTGGTCAGCCGAACCGGCGAGGTCGTCGAACGCTTTGCCCCTGACGTCGAAGCCTCCGACCCGCGCCTTCAGGCGTCGATCCAGCGCGAACTGGACAAGTAATTTTTTGTTTGGCGCGCTTTTCACCCCAAAACCGCGTCGCACTTTTCGGAAAGCGCTTATGTGATGAAGCAGATTCTTGTCCTGGTTGGCAGCCTGCGCGCCAGGTCGATCAACCGCACCTATGCCCGTGCGCTGGAAAAACTGGCGGCCGGCAAGCTCGGCTTCACCTATGCCGACCTCGACCTGCCGCTTTACAATGACGACCTGTGGCAATCGCCTCCGGAAAAGGTCGTCAAGCTGAAAGAGCAGATCAAGACCGCGGACGGCATACTGTTCGTCACGCCGGAATATAACCGGTCATTGCCAGCAGTCACCAAGAACGCGGTCGACTGGGCGTCTCGTCCCTTTGGCCAGAGCGTCTGGGCCGGCAAGGCCGTGGGTGTGACGGGCGCGTCGTCCGGCGCGATCGGCACCGCGGTGGCGCAATCGCAGCTGCGCAGCAGCCTGGTCATCCTGGAAACCCTCGTCATGGGCGGGCCGGAAGTCTACCTCACCTTCAAGCCCGATCAGATCGATGACGACGGCAATGTGCTGAACGACAAGACAGCGCAGTTCCTGACCGGCTTTATCGACCGGTTCGCGGACTGGGTTGAGACGTTTGGGGGCTGAACCGCACGGCAAGACGTGACGTCTCTCCTCCCCACCGAAGACAGGAAGAGAGGTTAGTTCAAACACACCAGCAGCGCGTGATGGTCTGAAAACGGCTGCGGAATGACCTTCATATCGAGGCAGCCCGCCAGCGGCGAGGTGTAAAGACACAGGTCGAGCGTGTGCCGCCATTTGTGGAAGGTAAAGGTCGGCTGGTCTTCGGTGTTCAACAACCGCAATCCGCCGTCCTCAAGCAAGGGCTTGAGTTCCTGCAACCCATTGAGCGTGTTGAAGTCGGCCAGGATGATCATCTCGCCCTCGGCTTCGCGGACCAGGTCGCGCACCTCGGCGAACTGCTTCTGGCGGACGTCGGCCTTCAGTGAAAAGTGGGTGAAGAGGACACTCAGGTCCGGACGCAGGGCGACCTTATAGATCAGCCGCTTGGTGCCGTTGCGAAAATAGAGTCGATCATAGGCGAACTCCGACTTCGCCAGGAAGCCGTTGCTCTTGCCGCCGTGGAAAGGCAGCTTTGAGGTCCGGCTGTTGGGCCCGTACTTGTCGGCGACGTCATGAAAGCGATAGTCGCCGCACATCAGGGCCGATATCTGGTTGAACCAGGCGGTGTGCGCCGCTCCCTGCTCCAGCTCGATCATGCAGCACAGGTCGGGAGCCTCGCGATCGATGATCTGGCGGAACTGCGCCATCACCGCCTGCTGCTGCGCCGCCGATTTGTAAACGTGGCGATAGGCGCGCGTCACGTGGTGATACAGGCTGCCGCTGATGCCCGTCGCATAGCCGAGATTGCTGAACAGTATTTTCATATCGTTATCACACGCGTTGCAGCATCATCGTCCCGATCCGCCCCATCAGGCCATCGAACCACGACCTTGCCCGCTCATCTTCCTGCCTGGGCGGCCGGGCAAAGACGGCGTCGTCCGAAAAGCTGCGGGCGACTTCAGCGACCATGGCCGGATCGCGCAGGATGATATTGGCCTCACGATTGCGGCACAGGCTCAAATAGTCGAAATTGCAGCTTCCGAGCGTCGCCCACTGACCGTCTATGATAGCATATTTGGCGTGCAGAACCGAGCGCTGATAGAGCAGGACATCATAACCCTTGCCGCGCCATAGCGGCAGCAGTGCGCGCGTCACGCGATCTGCCAGCGCGACGTCGGTTTCATGCGACAGCAGGAGCACAATCCGCACACCCCTTGCCTTGGCCCGGTTGAGCGCGTCCCGCAGGCGGCGCGGAGGAAAGAAGTAGGGCGTGGCGATGCAGATCTCGTGCCTGGCGCCATCGATCGCGCTGACCATCGCATCGTAGAGCGGATAATGGCCGCCCTTCGGATTCTGCGATACGTAACAGGCATCCATCTGGCGTACGACGGTTTCAGCGCCGTCACCGTCCAGCCGCCCGTCTTCCAGATCGTGCCACATGGTTTCGAAATCGCGGCGGGCGGCTTCGGCCAGGCCGTCTTCCAGCCGCACCATGGTGTCGCGCCAGCTGCGCATATAGGCCGCCAGGCACATGCTGCCGAGATAGGTCACCGTTTCGTCGACGTGCAGCAGCTTCGCATGGGTTCTGGGCAACCACGACAGGGGCTTCAGCAGCTCCGCCGGGCGCAGCCGATGATAGAAGGCGACCTCCGCCCCGGCGCTTTGCAGTTCAGAAATGACGGACGTCTTGCCGACCGCGCGGCTGCCGAAGGCGTCCAGGATGATCCGCACATGCAGGCCCTCGCTGGCCTTGCGGGCGAGCAAACGCAGGAAGTCATGACCGACATCGTCGGCCTTGACGATATATTGTTCGAAATCGATCGAAACCTTCGCCTGTTCGCACGCCTGGGTCATGACGGCCCAGGCCTCGGCGGTCGTAAGATGAAACTCCATAGTCCCCTGTAGCCTTTTCACCTCTGTCATGCAGAAGCTAGGCGCAGGGGATATCTGGATTCAATTATGATTTGGGCGTGCAACGGCCTTCGAAAGAGGCCCCTTGTTCGATCGCCAGCTGCTCGAAATTGAGATCGCCGCGGACCTGGCTGGAAGGCTCAAGCTTGATGGACCTGGCGGTGATGTTGCCCTTGACGTTGCCCCGGACTTCGACGGTTGCGGCCTTCAGATTGCCTTCCACCTGTCCGCCGGCCGAGACAATCAACGTCTCGACCTCGACATTGCCGATCACCTTGCCTTCGACCGCAAAGATGCCGGAGCCCCGGACATTGCCCGTGATGACGATATGGCCGGTGGAACTGGCCGATCCCAAATCCGAGTTCTGTATCATTTACACACCCCTGCGCGAAGACGACGTGCCCACGCTGCAATAATTGCACCAGATCATGGAAACGCGCCCGAAGTTGGGCGAAGGGGGGGCGGTGCCTGAACATTCGGCAACCGCCCCTTTTGACGTTAGGCGCTCACCGGCACATTGTCCTGCGCCCACTGGGCCAGGCTACGCGGCGCATGGCCGGCCAGGCGTTCCACAGAGTCGGTGACTGCCGCCGTCCAGCCTTCACGTACCGGGTGATAGATGGCCGCCAGCAGTTGCGCATAGCCTTGGCCCAGCACAGGCGTCAGTTTGGCAATAAAGGCTTCGTCGGTAATCGAGCGATAGCCAATCGCCTTACCATAGGCTTTCGACAGAATGGCCGCGGCTTCGGCATAGCTGTGCGCCTCAGGCCCCGTCAGGTTGAAGGCCTGCCCGTTGAAGGCGTTGCTGGTCAAGGCGCCAGCGGCGCTTTCGGCGATATCGCGCGTGTCAATGAAGCTCGACTTGCCCTCGCCCGCGGGCACCTCGATCGCGCCGTTGGCGATGTCGTGGCTCCAATAGTTGGCGAAATTGTCCGAGAACCAGTTCGGTCGCAGGATGACAAACGGCGCGCCCGAGCCTTGCAACAACAGCTCGACCTGGCGCAACGGGACGTTGTCGTCGGCATCGACACCGAGCGCGGTCTGCAGCACGACCTTGACCTTGCGACGGGCCGCCTCTTCGATCACCGGGCGCAGAAGCTTTACGGGGTCGAGCTCGCCTGTCGGTGACAGGACGTAGGCGCGATCGACACCTTCAAATGCCGGCGCAATCGTCGCCGGGTCCTTAAGATCAAAATGCACGGCTTCGGCGCCAGCGATCGCCTGCGCCTGACGCGACGCGGCGCGCACCTGTTCGCCGCGCGCAACGAGGGTTTTTACCAGGTGGCTTCCGACATTACCTGTGGCGCCAATAACCAGAATTTTCGCACTCATCGCTCATCTCCATAACTTTCTATTGGAAACCTGCTCTCCAATGGTTAGAATATAGCGATGTGTAGGCAGGTGCAAAAGAATGCACTTTGAAGTCAGTAGGTTACCTGGAGGAAAGCGCCATGAAGATGGATCAGGTCCCGTTCGAGCAGATCCCGAATATCTTCAGCGATCAATGCCCGACGCGCATGGTGCTCGATCGCGTGGCGGACAAATGGGCCATATTGCTGCTATTGCGTCTGCTCGATGGCCCGACGCGCTTCAACCAGTTGCATCGCGACATTCGTGGCATTTCGCACAAGGTCTTGTCCCAGACATTGAAAAAGCTCGAGCGCGACGGCCTGCTGACCCGGCATGT
>CBIHPL010000165.1:0-7557 GCA_966212005.1 uncultured Asticcacaulis sp. | reverse complement strand
AGCGCGTTGAAACCCGCCACCTGTTCCGGAGCGGTCGACGGGAAGAAATAGGTCTGGGCGCCGCGCAGGCGATCCATGCGGAAATCACGCGGACCCGCGACTTCGACCATGGTGCAGCGCGTCTTGATCATATCGATAAACGGCACGAACAGGTCGCGGTTCAGACCGTTCTTGTAGAGATCGTCCGGCGCGCGGTTCGACGTCGCGACCAGTACGACGCGGCGCTCAAACAGCGCCTGGAACAACCGGCCGAGGATCATGGCGTCGGCGATGTCTGTGACCTGAAGCTCATCGAAGCACAGAAGGCGCGAACGCTCGGCGATGACCTTGGCGACGGGCGCCACGGGATCGTCGCCCTTGTGCATGCCGAACACCGCTTTGCGCGTGGCGACATCGCTTTCACGCCACTTGCGGATCAGGTGGTGGACTTCGGACATGAAGGCGTGGAAATGGACGCGGCGCTTTTTCGGTTCGCGGGCAAAGCGGCAGAACAGGTCCATCATCATGGACTTGCCCCGGCCGGGAGGCCCCCACAGGTACAGGCCGTAGACGCGCGGCCGCATGCCGAACAGGACGCGCCACCAGGTATGGGTCTGGCAGATCTGCCGCTCAAGCCGGATCAACGCCTCTATCCCCGCCTTTTGAGCGGGGTCAGCCGTGATCTCACCCGACTTGAGCAGGCGTTTGTACTCGGTGCGGATACCCATGTGTCTCTGACGCTACGCGCGGCCGTTTTTGGCCTTCGCCCCACCTAAGGATTTACATGGCAAGCGTTCTAGCGGATTTATCGAAAGATCGCGTTAAAAAATGCTGCGGGTGCGTGATTGTGAAGGCGCGTGTGGGATTTCGGCCATTGTTTGAGGCAAGAGGCCCCACCACCACGCCCCTCCGGGACGCGGTCCCCCTCCCCATGCCTTCGGCACAGGGAGGAGAAATCGAGCGCGACCTCTCCTCCCTGTCGCGTAGCGATGGGGAGGGGGACCACACGAACGAACGCAGTGAGTGAGATGTGGTGGTGGGGCCCGACTCTTTACAGCCGCTTGCTGATCTGCTTGGCGACCTGAATCCCATGCGCGGCTGAGGTCGTCACGCACGGATGCCAGAAGTCCGTCACCTCACCACAGGCAAATATACCGGGAATACGCGTTTCACCAAAGCGGTCGACGGTGACGTAGCCGTCCTCGCCGCGGATATCGAGACCGGCCGGTACCACCGCCTCAAAGCCATATTGCACACCGAAGGCATCGAAGCGCTGGCCGTTGACAGTCATATCGTCCTGCCGTGCATCATGAGGTCCGACAACAACCGGGACATCGGGAATACGCTCCTGCAGAAGGTTTTGCGCGCGCGGTTGCCCGCGTGAAAAGACCGTCACCCGCCCGCCGCGATCCTGGACAAACTTCGCCTGGTCGAAGGCATTGTCACCACCGCCGAGGATGGCCACCGACTTGCCCGCGACATCCAGAGCTTCCATGGGCTCGCCTGGACCGATAGCGACATTGGCGGAAGGCACAAACCCACCGGTGCGCGGCGTTGAGCCGGTCGCAACCACGACAAAGCGCGCAGACAACACCGCCTGCGATGTCGTCACGGCAAAACCGTCAGACACGGACAGCACAGATGTATTGACGCGCACATCGGCGCCGACATCGGCCGCGTGGCGGGCCAAAGACGCCGCCACCTGCTGGCCGGTCCTGCCCTGTACGCCCGGAATCCACAGGTTCTGATACGGCGAGCGCGTCTGAAGTCCGCCCAGAATGCCCGAAGCCTCGAGAAGCACAGCTTCGACACCCAGTTGCTTCAACCAGATGGCGCAGCTTAGCCCCGCAGGTCCTCCGCCGATAATGATAACGTCGTACTGCATCCCGGCCTTATGCTCTGATAACGGATAATACGCCACAACGGACGCGATTTCTGACAGTTGAGACCACAATAGTGGGCCATGGGTAAGAGGATGTTAACCCCCTGCTAAGCCGGAAGTCATATAACGCAGTTACGGACGCGTTCCTGTCCGTCAATACAACGAGGAAACCTGTGAAGCTTCTGTGCGTCGAAGACAATGCCATCCAGCGCCGCATGATCGACCTGATGCTGGCCGCGACCGGAATAGATGTCGATTTCGCTGCCTCGGGCCCGGAGGCGCTGGAGGCCTATCAACTGACCCAGTACGACGCCGTGCTCATGGATGTTGAAATGCCGGACATGTCGGGCCTTCAGACCGCCCGTGAAATCCGTCAGATGGAGGGCGGTTTCCACCTCGGCTATACACCCATTCTGTTCCTGGGCGGCGAAACCGAGGTCGCCGTCGACGACGCCTTCGATACGGGTGACGGCCACCTTATGAAGCCTTTTACCTCGGATGCCCTGTTCGGTGCGCTGGACCAGGTGATGAAGTCGGCCAACGGCCAGGGACTCCAAGGCGTGCTGCGCGCGGCCCGATAGACGCAACCTCGCGTAAAAATCCCGCCGAATCTACCTGTTGAGTCATTTTGACTTGTAAATCCGGGTAAAAAACGCCATTTGCCGCAGCACGGCGAAGTCGCCGTCCTTATCAGTCCTGGAGCAATACTATGGGTTATCGGGTCGCCGTTGTTGGCGCCACCGGCGCCGTGGGTCGTGAGATTCTGACGATCCTCGAAGAAGTGAACTTTCCGATCTCGGAAATCTACGCGGTTGCATCGCGTAAATCGATGGGCGTGGAGATTTCCTTCGGCACAAAAAACCTGAAATGCCAGGACATCGAGCAGTTCGATTTCGCCAAGGTCGACATCGTGCTGATGAGCGCCGGCGGCGACGTCTCCAAGGCCTGGTCGGAAAAGATCGGCGCGGCGGGCCCCATCGTCATCGACAATTCGTCGGCGTGGCGCATGAACCCGGACGTTCCCCTGATCGTGCCGGAAGTCAACCCGGACGCCGTCTGGGAATGCAAGAAGAAGAACATCATCGCCAATCCGAACTGTTCGACCATTCAGATGGTCACGGTTCTGAAGCCGCTGCACGACGCCGCCCAGATCAAGCGCGTCGTTGTCTCGACCTATCAGTCGGTCGCCGGCGCCGGCAAGGCGGGCATGGATGAGCTGTGGGACCAGACCAAGGCCATCTACGGCATGGGCGACAAGGAGCCCAAGAAGTTCACCAAGCAGATCGCTTTCAACGTCATTCCGCACATCGACGTCTTCATGGAAGACGGCTACACCAAGGAAGAGTGGAAGATGATCGTCGAGACGCACAAGATCCTCGACCCGACGATCGACGTCGTGCCGACCTGCGTGCGCGTGCCGGTCTTTGTCGGCCACTCGGAATCGATCAATATCGAGTTCGAAAACCCGATGGACGAGCATCTGGCCCGCGAAATCCTGCGCGAAGCTCCGGGCGTGGCGGTCGTCGATAAGCGCGAAAACGGCGGCTATATCAGCCCGATCGAATGCGTCGGCGAATTCGACACCTTCGTATCGCGCATCCGCAACGACACCACCGTGCCGCACGGCATTTCGCTTTGGTGCGTATCGGACAACCTGCGAAAGGGCGCGGCGCTCAATGCCGTGCAGATCGCACAGCTTCTCGACGAACGTGGTGTCATCGCTGCGGTCGCCGCCTGAAACGGCCACCAGATCAGACCATTAAAGGCTGGCGGACCGTGGTCCTCCAGCCTTTTTTGTTTTTAGTTGCCGCAATTTTCAACGGCAAACCGCGCGGTCCTCACACAGCACACTTTGCCTAAATTGCTTTTGAGAAATCACATGTCTTCCCAGACCTCCGGCGCTGCGTCGCCGCTGTCCTCCCCGATCACCCTGGCGGTCGCCTGTTACATGATCTGGGGCTTTGCACCGCTCTTCTACATTCCGATCCATGGCTTTGGCGCCGGATCGCTGGAAATCATTGCGCACCGTTCGGTATGGGCCCTGCTGTGGGCGGCCGGCCTGGTCATCGGCATGAAGCAGGCGCCGGAAATCCTGGCGATCCTGCGCCAACCCAAACTGCTGTTGTGGCTGATGGTCTCGGGCCTGATGGTCGGACTGAACTGGGGCATCTTTGTCTGGGCCGTCACCAACGGCCACACGATAGAGTCGTCGCTGGGCTACTACCTTAATCCGTTGCTCAACATGGCCGTCGGCGCGCTGTTCTTCAAAGAGCGGCTGGATGGCTGGGGCAAGACCGCCATCGGCGGCGCCGTTATCGGCGTGCTGGTTCAGACCCTGGCTCTGGGTCACATCCCCTATGTCGCGCTCAGCCTGGCCGTCAGTTTCGCGACCTATGGCATTATCCGCAAGCAATTGCCGGTCAATGCGCTGTCGGGTTTGGCGGTCGAGTGCGTCTTCCTGTTCATTCCGGGCCTGATCTACCTGATCTGGCTGGAAAGTTCAGGCGGAGGCCATCTGTTCACCGCGCCGACCAACTTCATCTGGTTTATTCTGACAGGGCCGATCACGGTTCTGCCGCTGACCCTGTTCAGCTTCGTGGCGCGCCGGCTGCCGTTGTCGACCATGGGCTTTATCCAGTTCATCGCGCCGACCATTTCGTTTTCGATCGGCCTGGCCCAGGGCGAACATTTCACCTGGCTGCGGGGCGTGTCCTTCCTGTTTATCTGGGGCGGCGCAGCGGTGTTTGCCTACGGCGCGTGGAGACGGTTGCGGGTGGTAAAGCTGGTCGAAGGGTAGAACTAAGAGACCCCACCACCACATCTCACTCACTGCGTTCGTTCGTGCGGTCCCCCTCCCCGACAAGTCGGGGAGGTATAAAGATAATGCGCCTCACCTATATCTCCCCAGCTTGATGGGGAGGGGACCGCACGAACGAGCCATTGCGCAAGCAATGACGAATGAGATGTGGTGGTGGGGTTTCTTAATTACCCTACAAACACTGATACAGCGCGTCGATCAGCTTCACTGAGCGCGGGTCGCCGATCAGGTAGGACGACTGGCGGTTCATGACATAGGCGGCCGACAGCTTGCGGTCGGGATCGGCCATGACGCACGAACCGCCCCAGCCCGAATGACCCAAGGCCCGATCGTTCGGTCCATAGATATGGATGCCGCGATTGCGCAGGAAACCCGCGCCCCAGCTCAGGCGGAAGGGCAGGACCCGGTCCTGGCCATAGACGCGTTCGCGCGTTGCGCTGCCCAGCGTATTGACCGACAGGATACGGTCCGCGCCCATATAGCCTCCATTGGCGATTATCCCTAAGAACCGCGCCAGGGCCAGCGCCGTGCCATGCGTATTCGCCGACGGAATTTCCATGCGACGCCAGTCGTCGGACCCACGGCCGCCCGGCGCCGAGCCCTTGTCGAGGAAGGCCGCCTGCTTGATCTTGTCGATCGCGCCGAGATCGGGCGGAGACGACGGCTTTTGCAGGACGGCGATGCGCGAGGCTTCGCTGTCCGGCGTTCCGATCATCAGGTCCAGGCCGTACTTTCCGGCGAAATCGTCCCGCAACGCGGTGCCTAATGAGCGACCATCAACACGCCTATGCAGTTCATTGATCAGATAGCCGCCGGTCACCGGATGATAGCCGGACCCCTGGCCCGGCGACCACAAAGGCTCCTGGGCGCACAGGGCATCCAGGGTTGCCTGGACGTCGAACCAGATCGACGGATCCTTCGCCGGCACGAAGCCCGGCAGGCCGCCCTGGTGCGAGATCAGCTGTCCGACCGTGATGCGCGACTTGCCCGCCTGGCCGAACTCTGGCCAATAGTGAGCGACCGGCGTTTCATAGTCGAGCCTTCCCTTCTCGACCAGACGCGCGACCAGGGTCGCCATGACCGCCTTACCCGTCGAGAAGATGGGCGTCAGAGTGTTGTCGTCGAAGGGCTTCAAGCCTTCGCGGTCAGCCGATCCTGCCCAGATGTCGAGGAGGATTTCACCGCCGACCACGACCGAGAAACGTGCGCCGCGCTCGGTCAGGCCGTTCGGGCCGTTGCCGAAGTTTTCGGCGAAGGCGTCCTTGACGCGCGCAAACTTCTCCGGACAGACACCGCCGATCTCAACCATGATCCAACCTTTTCCACAAACCAGACCTAACCCTTATCGCGCGGGAACAGTCTCTTCAATCGCCGTTTCGCGTATGCACATTCCCCTGTTGCATTCCCGGCGCAAACCGCGCTATGTTAGCGCTACCAATAATGCCACATCCCTGCGAGGCCGCTTTGACGCCCTCACCGTCCTAAGGTTGGAGCGGTCTCGCAGGAACCTATTCGGCATGCACGCTGTCGCGCAACCACCGGGCATAGCGGTCCGAAGCCCAGACCATCGGCACCGCGATGATTTCCGGTACATCGTAACTGTGATGTGTGCGGACCAATCTTTCCAGCGCCGGTAACCGACCGGCCAATGTCTTAATGGTCAACATGATTTCCGGCGCCGTTTCGATCTTGTCGTCCCAGCGATAAGTGCTGGTCATCGCGTGGCTTTGCACGCAGGCCGCCAGCCGGTGTTCGACCAGCAGCCGCGCCAGGCGACCTGCCTCATCATCCGACCCGCAGGCGACGGAAACCACGACCATGTCCGTATCTGTCATAGGTTTAATGTAAGCGTAATTGACTTTGATTTGCAAACCCGGTGACTAGACACCACGACGCGCCGGCGCATCGGCGGCACAGATGGGAGAGACCACAATGACCCTGGTTCGGCGTACCGTTTTATCAGCAGTTATCGGAATGAGCGTGCTGGCCTGCGCACCGGCAATGTCTCAGGACAAGGCCTTGCAGGATGCCGTTGCCGGCGCGTGGCGCGCCCCGGAAAACAAGGCGCGCGACAATCAGCGCCACCCGGTCGAAGCCCTGACCTTCTGGGGACTGAAGCCCGGCATGACTATCCTCGAGGTCAATCCAGGCGCACGCGGCTGGTGGACGGAGATCCTGGCGCCCTACGCCAAGGCTACCGGAGGGGTCTACGCCGCCGCCATGCCGAACACCAATGATGCCAACTTCTGGAAGGAAGTCGCCGACAAGTCGATCTTCGGCGAGGTCAAGGCCTATAAGCTGACAGGCGACGACTTTACCTCCCTGCCCGCCAACTCGGCCGACATGGTCCTGGTGGCGCGCGCCTATCACAACTGGGCGCGCCAGGGCGAAACGACCGACAACTTCATGGGCGCATTTTATAAGGCGCTGAAGCCCGGCGGCATTCTGGCGGTCGAGCAGCACCGCGCGCCGGAAGGCTCCGATCCCAAGGCCGGCACGGGCTATGTGCCGGAATCCTACGTCATCGAAGCGGCGAAGAAGGCCGGCTTTGTGCTGGACGGAAAGTCGGAAATCAACGCCAACCCCAAGGACACGCGCGACCATCCGTTCGGTGTCTGGACCCTGCCGCCAATCCGCAAAAGCAGCGAAGGCGATAAGAAACTCACGGACGCCGAACGCGCCAAGTTCGACGCTATCGGCGAGTCCGACCGCATCACCCTGCGGTTTAAAAAGCCCAAGTGATTTCCTTCTCCCCGTTTTACGGGGAGAAGGTGGTCCGTAGGACCGGATGAGGGGCAAAAAACTATTCCAGCGCACGCGTCTGCCAAGCTGCCCCCCACCCCAAACCACTCACCCCCACCGGGGTGCGGGAATTCAA
>CBIHPL010000164.1:0-7567 GCA_966212005.1 uncultured Asticcacaulis sp. | reverse complement strand
CGTGGAGCATGAGCGGTCATGATCCAAGACTAGTCGCAAATATTACAAATTGAAAGTCAATTTGATCGATTTGACATTTGAATTGATCAAAATGTCGTCAGGATGCCTGAGCCTTTTGCCATTCACGGAAATCGACGACATCGCCCGGTGGCGTGCGCGCGGGATCGGCCAGTTCCAGCATCAGCGGCACGATCTCGTCGGGGTGCGGGATCGACATCGGATCTTCGCCTGGGTAGGCGGCAGCGCGCATGCGCGTGCGTACGGGACCCGGCCTCAGCAGGGCGGCACGGACGTTGGTGATTTCGAGCTCGTCGTTCCAGGTTCGGACCAGGGTTTCCAGCGCCGCCTTGGTGGCGCCGTAAGGGCCCCAGAAGGCGCGCCCGTGGGTAATGCCCTTGCCGGTCGTGAAGAAGACGGCGCGTCCAGTCTCCGATTGACGCAGCAGCAATTCCAGCGCCCGCATCAGCCGCCACGACGCCGTAAGGTTTGTCGTGACGATCTTGTCGAAATCCTTGGGCTCGTGGTGCGTGACCGGAGACAGCGTGCCCAGAATGCCGGCGGCGTGGACCAGGGTATCGACACGTCCGAAACGGTCATAGAGGGCGGCGGCCAGGCGGTCGCAGGCGTCGCCATCCGTCAGGTCAAACGGAATCAGTGTCGCGTGCTGGCCGGTCGCCGCGAAGATTTCGTCGTCGAGTTCCTCAAGACTGGCCTTGGAGCGGGCGCAGGCGATGACCTGGGCGCCAGCCTTGGCGAGTCCAAGCGCGCAGGCGCGGCCGATGCCACGCGACGCACCGGTGACAAGGGCGATGCGGCCGGTTTGCGATGTCATTCGGTGTTCTCTTAGTTCGCGCTGGCCAGCAGCGACAATTGATGTCCGGGCGATTCCGCTTCGTCGAGCGCGTTTTCACGATCGGTGAGACGCGTGGGATAGTCGCCGGTGAAATAGTGGTCGGTGAATTGCGGGCAATCCGGATCGCGGCGGTTATGGCCCATCGCCTTGTACAGGCCATCGACCGAAAGGAAGCCCAAGGAATCGCATTCCAGCATCTGGCGCATTTCTTCCAGGGAGTGGTTGGCCGCCATCAGCTTGTCACGGTCCGGCATGTCGATGCCGTAGAAGTCCGGATACATGATGGGCGGGCTGGCCGAACGCAGGTGAACTTCCTTGGCGCCGGCTTCGCGGACCATGCGGACGATCTTGACTGAGGTCGTGCCGCGCACGATCGAGTCGTCGATCAGGATGACGCGCTTGCCTTCCAGAACGACGCGGTTCGGCGAGTGCTTCTTGCGTACGCCCAGGTCGCGGATGTTCTGGGTCGGCTGGATGAAGGTCCGGCCGACATAGTGGTTCCGGATGATGCCCAATTCGAATGGCAGACCGGATTGCTCCGAGAAGCCGAGCGAGGCGGGAACGCCCGAATCCGGCACCGGCACGATGATATCGGCGTCGGCAGGGTGCTCAATAGCCAGTTGCCGGCCCATGGCCTTGCGGACTTCGTAGATCGACTTGCCGTTCACGACGCTGTCGGGGCGCGCGAAATAGACATATTCGAACAGGCACGGACGCGCCGGGCGCGCATCGAAAGGCTTGAACGACTTCAGGCCGTTTTCATCGATTTGCACCACTTCGCCATGTTCGACGTCGCGCACGAAGGTCGCGCCGATCATGTCGAGCGCGCAGGTTTCCGAGGCGAGAACAAAAGATGTGCCGAGCTTGCCGATGACCAGCGGGCGGATGCCCAGTGGATCGCGGGCGCCGATCAGCATCTTGCGCGTCAGGGCGACCAGGGCAAAGCCGCCTTCGAGGTTCTGCAGCGCTTCCATAAAGCGGTCGATGATCTTCAGACCGCGGGAACGGGCGATCAGATGCAAAATGACCTCCGAATCGGAGGTCGACTGGAAGATGGAGCCCTCCGCGACGAGCTTCGTCCGCAGGTGCATGAAATTGGTCAGATTGCCGTTGTGGGCAATGGCGATGCCGCCCTGGTCGAGATCGGCGAACATCGGCTGGACGTTGCGGATGAACGACCCGCCGGCGGTCGAATAACGCGTGTGGCCGATAGCGGCGTTGCCCTGCAGCCGTTTGGTCAGGTCGGCGCCGGTAAAGACGTCGCCGACCAGGCCGTGTTCGCGCTCGATATAGAAGCGGCGTCCGTCGCAGCTGGCCAGACCGCAGGCTTCCTGGCCGCGGTGCTGAAGCGCATGCATGCCCAGAACCGTTACGGCGCTGGCATCGGCCATGCCATAAATACCGAAGACCCCGCATTCAAGGCGGGGCCTGTCGTCTTCGATGTCGCGGGACACCTGTTGAGTATCGATGAGGTCGGACAGGTCAAGCTGTGCAGGCAGCATGGCTTCTCTTTTCAAAAACGCGAAAGAACTGTCCTGATATATAGGGACAGAGTCTTACTTTTCCACTCCCGCCACCTTATCGACGGCGTCGGTGCCTTTGGGAAGTACGGCCTTGATCGTCTGAGCCACCCTGACGCTCAAGGGATATACCTTGGCTTTGACGAACCAATTCGGCTGCTGGTGCATAGGTGTGATGTCGGAAAAAATCAAATGGAAAACACCGACAATCATCAGTGTCCAGAAGACTCCTATCAGGACGCCCAGGCCACGGTCGACAGCCCCCATCGCCTTTTGCTCGTGCAGCTTGGCCGACAAGGCCTGGCCGACATAGCGCAGACCCAGGAAGAGCAGAATAAAAACGATGAATGCCGCCACGTACCCGATCCCGTTGTCGAGATTGAAAGTATCCTGCAGGTAGCCCTTGGACATTACCGCCAGGGGAATGGCGATGAAGAAGGAGGCCAGGTTGACGATCTGGCGCAGCGCGCCGGTCGCAAAGCCGTAGAAGCCGAAAATAGCCAGCAAGGCCAGAAAGATGAAATCGTAGAATTCCACTTGAGCGCCCCCAGATCACTGGCGGCCAGCCCGCCAAATAACGGCTCAACAAATATCATCGATCCCGAACATTAACAACATGCGTTAACCATTTGCGAGGCGTCGTCGTCAGGCATCGACCGGAAGCAATCTGGAAATCGCTTCCGATAAGCTATTGAAGCCGTGTACCTTAAGTGGCGGATTTTCCATCGCATTCTGAGCCGTCACCGCGCTCGAGAAGCCGAGCTTCAAAGCTTCCTTCAGTCGCCCCTCGGTTCGGCTGACGGTGCGGACGTCGCCCGACAGGCTGATCTCACCGAAGACGACGCAGTCGCGCGGCAGCGGCGTATCGGTCAGGGCCGAGACGAGCGCCATGGCAGCGCACAGATCGGCGGCGGGTTCCGAGATACGCAAGCCCCCCGCAACATTCAGATAAACATCCTTCTGGCCGAAGGCGACGCCACAGCGGGCCTCAAGCACTGCCAGAATCATGGCCAGGCGGCCTGAGTCCCAGCCGACGACCGCGCGGCGCGGCGTGCCATAGGCCGAGGGCGCAACGAGCGCCTGGACCTCGACCAGGACCGGACGCGAGCCTTCGATACCGGCAAAGACCGCCGAGCCCGAGGCGCGCTCGCTACGGTCCCCCAGGAACAGGGCAGAAGGGTTCGGCACCTCGCGCAGGCCAGAATCGCCCATCTCGAAGACGCCGATCTCGTCGGTGGCACCGAAGCGGTTCTTGGTGCCGCGTAAGATTCGGAACGGGTAGCCGCGCTCGCCTTCAAACGACAGGACCGCGTCGACCATGTGCTCGACGACGCGCGGTCCGGCAATCTGGCCCTCTTTTGTAACGTGACCGACCAGGATGACCGAGGTGCCTTTCTTCTTGGCCAGACGCACCAGTTCGCCGGCGCAGGCGCGGACCTGCGACACCGAGCCTTGCGCGGCTTCGACGGCGTCGCTCCACAGGGTCTGGATCGAATCGATGACGACAAGGTCGAACTGTTCACGCTTCAGGGCTTCGAGGATGGTGCGCAAACCGGTTTCTGCAGCCAGGTCGACCGGCGCCTTCGACAGGCCCATGCGGGCGGCGCGGCCCCTGATCTGTTCCACGGCTTCTTCGCCGGAGATATAGGCGATGCGCAGGCCCTGCATGGCGGCGCTGGCCGTGACCTGAAGCAGCAGGGTCGACTTGCCAACCCCGGGGTCGCCGGCGATCAGGATGGCCGAGCCGGGCACGACCCCGCCGCCGCAGACGCGATCGAATTCCGCCACGCCGGTGATCATGCGGGCGGGAGCCTCATCCACGCTGTCAAGCGTTTCGAATTGTAGCTTGTTCAGGCGTGAGATCTTGCCGGTTTCCGGCTTAAGGCCGCCGGGCGGCGTCGAAAAGGTCTCCTGGACCAGCGTATTCCAGGCGTTGCATCCCGTGCACTGGCCCGCCCATTTGCTGTGGACGCTCCCGCAGGACTGGCAGACATAGGAGATGTGGTCACGGGCCATTGGGTGGTCTTTCGCAGATTTATGTTCTGCATATGTTCCCATTTGCCCGTGCTGTCAAGACCCGAGATAGTGGCGTGGCACGCGGGCGGCGATACGCGTCAAAAGCTCGTAGGCGATAGTGCCTGAGTGCGCGGCGACCTCATCGATATTCTGGCGCGGTCCAAGAATTTCGACCCAGTCATTGGTGGTCACGTCGAGGCCGGTGACGTCCAGGCAGCACAGGTCCATGGAAATCCGTCCCGTCAATGGTTGCTGCTGATGCAGGACATGGGCGAATCCCTTGCGCGCAAAACTGCGCATCAGGCCATCGGCATAGCCTGCCCCTACGGTGGCGATGCGCATGTCCGACTTTGCTGCGAAGGTTGCGCCATAGCCTATGGTTTCGCCGGCGCGGACTTCGCGGACCTGAAGGACGCGCGCCGACAGCGTCGCGACAGCGCGGATGTGCGGCGTCGCCTGGCCGAACGGGCCGCCGCCATAGAGGCAGATGCCCGGCCGGGTAAGGTCGAAAGCATAGTCGGGCCCCAGAAAATGGCCGGCGCTGTTAGCCAGCGATGCCGGAACGCCGGGAAACTTCGCGGTCACGGCACGGAACGCCGTCAACTGTTGCGCATTCATCGGATGACCGGCCTCATCGGCGCAGGCGAGATGGCTCACGACCAGGGTCAGTTCGTGTGCGCCGCGGTCGGGGAGTGTGGAAATTTCTTCCGGGCGGATGCCCAACCGGTTCATGCCGCTGTCGATATGCAGGGCCGCCTTGATGCCGACGGGACCGGAAATCCATTGTTGATACTGGGAAGCTGTATTGAGTACGGGCCTCAGGTCGTGGACGGCAAAGGCGACCGGATCGCTTAAGCCATCGAGGACATAGATGACCGGCCCGCCGGCGAGGATGCCGCGCAAGGCAATGCCTTCTTCAAGACGCGCGACAAAGAAGGTTTGCGCCCCGTGCCTGACCAGATATGGCGCCACGCCGGAGCATCCGAGTCCATAAGCGTCAGCCTTTACGACCGGCGCGACCTCGGCGCTGCCGGCACGCCTTTGCAGCGTGCGATAATTGGCCAGCAAGGCACTCAGGTCGATATCGAGACGCGCAGTGGAAGAGTCGGAAGGCATGGGATTGCGCTAACACAATGGAGGTCGAAAACCTATTCGTTATCGTAGCTTGCGTAGCGTTCGGGGTTGGCTAGGTTGCCGAAGCGCGTGTAGTTTTCGTCGAACGAGACGCGGACCGTGCCGATGGGACCGTGACGCTGCTTGCCGAGAATGACTTCGGCGGTGCCGCGCGTGCGGTCCATGTCTTCCTGCCACTTCAGGTGCTCTTCGGTACCTTCGCGCGGTTCAGCGCGGCCGAGATAGTAGCTTTCGCGATACACGAACATCACGATATCGGCGTCTTGTTCGATCGAGCCCGATTCGCGCAGGTCCGACAGCTGGGGACGCTTGTCGTCGCGGCTTTCGACCTGGCGCGACAGCTGCGACAGGGCGATGACCGGGATCGCCAGTTCCTTGGCCAGGGATTTCAGGCCCATGGTGATGGTCGAGATTTCCTGGACGCGGTTCATGTTGGAGCCATCGCCGATGGTGATCAGCTGAAGGTAGTCGACGATGAGGCAGTCGAGGCCCGAGGTGCGCTTCAGGCGGCGGGCGCGGGCTGTCAGCTTGGCCAGGCTGATGCCGCCGGTGTCGTCGATGTACAGCGGCGCGGCAGCGATCTCCATCGCAGCCTCTTTCAGGCGCATGAATTCGCTGGCGTCGATTTCGCCCTTGCGCATCTTGTCCGAAGCGACGCTTGAGGCATCGGCGAGAAGGCGTGAAGCCAATTGGTCGGCCGACATTTCGAGCGAGTAGAAGGCCACGACGCCGCCGCTGACCGTCTTGCGCGTGCCGTCCGGTTGCATCTCATAGGCATAGGCGCGGGCGATGTTCATGGCGATATTGGTCGCCAAAGCCGTCTTACCCATCGACGGCCGGCCGGCCAGGATCAGCAGGTCGGACTTGTGCAGGCCACCCATCTGCTTGTCGAGGTCGATCAGGCCTGTTGAAATCCCCGACAGGCCGCCGTCACGATTGAAGGCTTCTTCGGCGAGGTGCAGGGCGCCGGATACGGCTTCGGAAAACGGGACGAAGCCGGTCGATGACGAGCCGGTTTCGGCCATGGAGAAGAGCTGCGCTTCGGCGACTTCGATCTGCTCGCGGGCTTCGAGCTCGCCGTGGGCGTTCCTGGCGATCTCACCGCCCAGACGGATCAGTTCGCGGCGGATGGCCAGGTCGTAAATGACGCGGGCATAGTCGTTGGCATTGGCGGCCGGCGGCGCGCGGTCGACCAGGTCCGCGAAGTAGCGGATGCCGCCCAGATCCTGAAAAGCCTGGTCGTTCTTGAATTTGTCGAGCAGGACGATGGGCTCGGCCAGGTGACCGACGCGAATCTGCTCTTCGATGGTGGCGAACAGACGCTGGTGAAAAGGTTCGTAGAAATGCCGCGCCGCCAGACCATCGTAGAGCCGTTCGTAGGCGCCGTTGTCGAACATCAGGCAACCGAGAAGCGCCTGTTCCGCCTCCAGGTTGTGAGGGAGCGAAGCGGGGGCGGCGTCCGTGGAGGACAGGGGCAGGGGGGCGTCGAGCATGGTGGGCATCTTGGACTTAAAGCAGGAAAGCGCGGGAGGCGTAACCCGCCAATTCGTTGCCGTCCACATCTGAGAATTCACAGTCTGTGGATAGCGGGGATAGTTTGCGCATATGGCTATGCCGGCCCTGCATTTCCATAACCCCGTCCGCGAAGGAGTCCTGAAGTCAGGAATGCCTTTTTATCAACAGCTTGTCTATTGTTTCTCACAAACAGAGAAAGCCTCCGCGACGAGCGCGGAGGCTTTTGCCACGCGATGCCTTTCGTTTAGAACGACTGGCTGACACGGGCGTAGAGGTAACGGCCATTGAAGCCGAAAGGCGAGAAGCGGGTGAAGGCCAGGGCGCCTGCGCCATTGCCGCTGGTGACGTTCAGATTGGCGGGTGTCGCGTCCGGATATTCGTCCAGGACGTTGTCCGCACCGATCGTGACCACGGTATTTGTCCGGAAGCGGTAGCTGGCCGACAGGTCGATCAGGGTATGATCGCCGGTCTCGATGTCATTGGTGGCGACCGACGCCGGCTCGACGACGTTGCCGTAATAGGTAGCGCG
>CBIHPL010000163.1:0-7581 GCA_966212005.1 uncultured Asticcacaulis sp. | reverse complement strand
TTGCCGCCGGCACGTCCCGCGTCACCGGCCCTTTCCAGTGGGCGAGGCCGCCGTCGAGCAGTGAGGTCCGCTCGCCCAGTCCCGCGGCATGAAGTGTAAAGACGACGCGTGTGGCGGGCGAGATCCAGTCCTGGTCATAATAGACAACGATGCGCGAACCCGAAGAGATGCCGAGCTTTTCCAGCCGCGCCTTGAGGTCGGCGGCCTGCGGCATTTGCAGGCTCAGGCCGTCCGACGACACCGAGATGTCGTCGAGATCGACGTGACGGGCACCCGGGATATGCTTGTTCTTATAGCGGCCCTTGTCGCCGACGTGCAGCAGGACAAGATTGGTGTCGCTGACGTGGCTGGCCAGCCATTGCGGTGTGACGCGCATCTCGGCGGATGCCGGGGATGCGGCGCCGGCAAGCAGCGCGGCGGCGAGTGTAATACGGATCATGACGGCCTCCCGAAAAGCATTCGTGTGATGCTGAAGCCTAGGACCGTTTCAGACGGCCGGGTGAGGCGTGCGACGAAACCCTCTTTACGGCGGATGAACCTCGCCGGACGCGCGACGGAGCAGGATGCGCCGGTGCAGGGAAGCGGCTATGATGTGGCATGACTCACGTGACCCATCTGTCAAACCCGCTGCCGCCAAGCGCCCATGACGATCATTCGGCATGGTGGCGCCGCCAGGACATGTATCCGGCGTTTTCGTGGCCGTGGTGGGTGCGGCGGGGCTGGCTGTTCTGGCCGGTCGCGCTGGTCTACGGCGTCGGCTATGCGTCGTGGCACGCCTTCGGCATGAACGCCATGCGCGACTGGCCGTCCCTGGCCCTGGTTGCGTGCACGGGCGGGCTGGTCATGGTCAATGCAGGGCCGCTTCTGGCGACGGGGGTGCGCTATCTCGGCCTGCCGCTGCATATCGAACGCGGGCTGGTGGTCGTCGCGCTGCTGGTGGGACTGGCCATCGCCACCATGGCCGACACCTGGGTCGACGGCTATCACGACCACCTGATGTCCTCGCTGAACGGCCCCGACATGAAGGCGCCGATACCGGCGCTGTTCCAGGCGATTTCCGCGGTTCTCAGCTTTGCGCTCAACAACGGCACCATGGTGCTTGTGGCCGTGGGCGGCGGCATCGCCTTCTTTCATTATATGAGCGAACGCCGGCGCATGGCCGCCTTTGAGGCCGAGGTTCAGGTCAATGCCATGCGCAGCGAACGCGACGCCGCCGACCTCAGGCTGGCCGTCTTGCAGGCCCAGGTCGAGCCGCACTTCCTGTTCAATACCCTGGCGTCGGTGCGGTCCCTGGTGGCGACCGATCCGAAACGCGCGGCGGCGACGATCGATGCCCTGGCCGACTATCTGCGCTCGACCTTGCCGAGTTTCCGCGACAGCGCGTTACAGGACGCGACCCTGGGCAAGCAGATCGATATCTGCCATCGCTATCTTGAGCTGATGAATGTTCGCATGGACGGCCGCATCGACATCGTGATCGCAGCCGATAACCACGTGCGTGCCATGGCCTTTCCGCCGCTGATCCTGATTTCGCTGGTCGAAAACGCCGTCAAGCATGGCATCGAGCCCAAGCCGGGACCGGGCGAGATCGCCATTCGCGCGGCCTTGCGCGACGGACGCCTGAGCGTCGCGGTCGAGGACGATGGCTCGGGGCTTACGCCCGGCCCCAGCCACGGCCTGGGGCTGGCCAATGTGCGGGCGCAACTGCGCAACCGTTTTGGCGCAGACGCATCGCTTGACATCGCCGGACGCGAAGGCGGCGGCACGCGAGCCGTCATCGACATGAGGGCGCAATGACCGTCACCGCCCTGATCGCCGAGGATGAACCGGCCCAGCGCCATGAGCTGAAGACCCTGCTGGCGGAGCTTTGGCCTGGGCTTGTCGTCGCCGCCGAATGCGCCGACGGTCTGGAGGCGGTCGAGGCCATGGCCGAATTGCGGCCTCAAGTGGCCTTCCTCGACATCCGCATGCCGGGCATAAGCGGTCTTGAGGTCGCGCGGACGGCGGGTGAGACACACATCGTCTTTACCACCGCCTATGACGAATTCGCGCTCAGGGCCTTCGAGGACGGCGCGGCGGATTATCTGCTGAAACCCATCCGTCGCGACCGGCTGATGACCACTATCGCCCGTATTCGTGGGCGCATCGCCGCTCATGAACGCGCGGACACGACAGCGCTGCTGAGTGCGCTGAAGGCGGGACTGGCCCCGCCGGCGCGGCGAATGAACTGGATATCGGCGGGCGTCGGCGACACTATCCGCATGATCGCGGTCGATGACGTCCTGGCCTTCCGGTCCGAGGATAAATACACCTGCGTGCTGACGACCCAGGGCTCGGCGCATATCCGCACGCCGCTGAAGGACCTGATCGGCCAGCTCGACCCCGAGGTCTTCTGGCAGGTCCACAGAAGCGCCATTGTGCGCGTCTCTGCCATCCGCGCCATCCGCCGCGACGAGGACGGGCGGCTGAAGGTGCAACTGCATGGCAGCGCCGAAACCGTGCCGGTGAGCGCCGCCTTCCAGGAACGTTTCCGGCCGATGTGACGGGGCTCGCCATTTTGGCGAAAGGGTCACGCATTTACCACATTGTTTGGCGAATAATTGCGAATCTGGCAAACAGGGGTGATTTCTTTATAAGTTTTCCATAAGTGGGGCCTCACGCCGTTGAGTAGATCACGGTTAATATGCGTCAGTCGATATGTGTTTGCGACTTGCTTCAGATGTTCCGGTTGAGCGATTGTTGCATTTCTATCCTGCGTCGTTGACGGATCGATGCTTAAGCTTTGTCATTCCTTGAGAGCGCGTCACATTTCTTTATAAATCAAACGAGGTATAGTGGCGTGACTGATTACTACATCTCTCCGACCGGCAGCGGAACGAAGACTGGCGCCGGCATCAGGAACGCCTCCACGCTGGGTCAACTCGATACCTTGCTGGATAAGGCAAAGGCCGGCGACCGCATCCTGATCCTGGCCGACAGGGGCGACTACACGATCTCCAAGGCCATCAGCCTGACCCACGGCGGTACGGCGGCGGGCGCCATTACCATCAAGGGCGTATCGTCGTCGGGGGCCGACATGGATGCGACCTTCGTCAGCAGCCGCGCCGAAACCTATTCCGCCAAAGCGGCGCAGGGGCTCGAAGTCTTTCGCCTGCTGGATGGCGCCAGTAATCTGAAATTCGCCAACATGGCGTTCGAAGACGTGCATACCGCCTTTCGGCTGGGCGGCACGATCCGCAACATCTCGCTGGAACACATGACGGCGGACAATATCAACCGCTTCGTCTACAATCTGGCGGCCGGCGAAGCGTCCAGTGCGACGGTGTCGGGTCTGGTCATCCGCGATGTCGATGTCGAAGGCTTCGCCAAGAACGTCGTATCTTTGCGCTACAATACGAACAACGTTCTGATCGAGGACGTGAACGGCGACGGACGCAATATCGACGGGGCCAATTTTGCCACCGGTGTCCAGCTGGAAGGCACGGTTCATGCCGTCGTCGTCAGGGACACGAAGATGGGCAATATCACCGATACGGTCAATGCTTACTGGAACGGCGACGGCTTCGCCACCGAGGCGGGCGTTTACGACATCGCCTTCATCAACACCCTGGCCTATAACGCGACCGACGCGGGTTACGACCTGAAGTCTTCATCGACCACCCTGATCAACGCGGTGGCCGAAGGCAATACGCGCAACTTTCGTCTTTGGGCCGACGACACGGTTCTGGAAAATGTCACGGGCAAGGACCCCGTCTATCACGGCGGCATGTCGACCGTACCGGTCAATGTCTGGCTGGCTGCCGGGGCACGCGCGACGATCCGGGATTCCGAGTTCACCGACTCTACCGGCCAGGCGCTGCTGTTCGACCTGAAGGACAAAGGCGCGGTTCTGACCATCGTCAATGTGGCGACGGATCAAGGCATTGCCGACATTGTTCTGTCGGCGACGTCGAAGCTGATCGGGGGGCTGACCTCGCCTTCCACCGGCGGCCCGGGCAACGATGTCCTGGCGGGCGGCGCCGGCAATGACACCTTGAGCGGCGGCGGCGGGCACGACCAGCTGTCCGGCGGCAAGGGCGACGACGTGCTGCACGGCGGGGCCGGCAACGACGTCTTTGTCTTCGAAGCCAAGGGGTTTGGCCGCGACATCATCACCGACTTCAGCCGCACCGCCGGCAATCGCGACACGATCGACCTGAGCCGAATGAAGGTGTCCTTCGCCGACATGGACATAAAGGTGGTGGGCAGGGATACGGTCATCACCTTTGCCGGCGGCGACACGATCACGGTGAAGAACTTCACCGGCCTGACCAGGGACGACATTCTCACGGCCGCTGTTGACGGTTATGAGCGGATCGCCGGGACGAGCATCGAGACTGGCCGAACCGAATATGTCCTGGGCGCCGGCATGAGGGAACTGACCTACAAGGGCAGCGCCGCTTTCAAAGGCACAGGCAACGGGCTCGACAACATACTCACGGCCGGCAACGGCGCGGATGTGCTGGCCGGCGGCGGCGGCCATGACAGGCTTTATGGCCTGGCTGGGAACGATCGCCTCCACGGCGGTGACGGCAATGACGTCCTTTACGGCCGCCAGGACAATGACAGCCTGTATGGTGAAAACGGCGACGACAGCCTGATGGGCGACGGCGGAAGGGACGTAATGGTCGGCGGGCGCGGCAATGACCTGATGGCTGGCGGCGCGAACGCGGACCGTTTTGTTTTCGGCACGGGCGATGGTCACGACGTGATTGTGGGGTTCGCCGCCGATGATTTCATCGACCTCAGCGCGACAAAACTGAAGCTGTCCCAGGTCAGCGTGGTCGATGTCGCCGAAGGCCTTCTGCTGCGCTATGGCGCCGACACCGTCCTGCTGAAAGGCGCAGCCGACATCGACAGCGACCAGTTCATCCTGGGCTGACGATTGTCCGGCGGCCCGTCCGTATCAATATCCGGCAAGTTTTTCCGCTTCACGTCTGAACAGACCGCAAGGGCGTTGCTTAACCGCGTTCCTACGAACGTCCTTGCTTTCCGGAGCGCCTCTTTGCGCCACCCGACCTATAGTCGCGCCGTTAGCTTTCGAGAGGCGTTTTGCCATGGCTGACGTTCGTATCGAGAACAATCCCCCCGTCGTGGAGCGCGAAGTCGTCCGCGAACCTGTCGTCGACAATAGCGGTGGCAGCGCCCTGACCATTGTCGCCATTCTTCTGATCGCCCTGCTGGCGGTCGGTGCCTTCATCTTTATGACGCAGAACCGTGCGACCCCGGTCAATGACGTTACCTCTGCAGTCAGCAGCGGGGTCGAGCGTGCCGGCGACGCTGTCGGCGATGCCGCCAATACCGTCAAGGAATAGGGGCGGCTATCATGGAATTCCGGCACGACGGTGCCGGTTGCGAGGCGCGGATGAATCCGCGCCTCTTTTTTACGGTTACGGCGAAACCACCACATCGCCGCTGTCGATCGCTCCGGATTGGCTCGGGCGGTTAAGCGTGCGCACGCCGTCAAAGCGGTTGGGAACACCTTCGCTGTTCATGTCCGGCCCCTGCTGGAGCTGATAATGCAGGTGAGGGAACAGCGAACTGCCGGACGCGCCGATGGCCGCCACGACCTGCCCCTGTTTGACGGTGTCACCGGGGCGGACCGTGACGCTGCCTTGTTTGACGTGGCCGAGAATGCTGTGCAATCCGTTGGCGTGACGGATGACGACATAGTTTCCGAAGACGAGGTTGAGGTTCTTGCTCAGTACGCCGGGATCGAACTTGCGGTCGTCGGGATAGTCATTCTGGACTTCGACCACCGTCCCGTCCCCCGGCGCCATGACCGGCGCGCCAAAACCGACGAAGTTTTCGTTGCGCGCCTCGTCGCCCGTCGCCATCCGGCCCCGCGCATCGACAGGCACCAGGTCATAGGAATAGCGCATGGCATTGGCGCGGAAGCCGAAGCCATGGATTGCCGGATGCGTATAATCCCAGCGGCGATGGTGCGACAACAGGTCGTGGCCGTCCCATACCCAGACCTTGCCCGACAGGGGCAGGCGCAAGGCAAGGGCCGGGGTGGGCTGCAGCTTCGCCGTAGTCTCCAGTACCTGGGCCGCTTCGGTCTGGCCTTCGAGCGTGACCCGGATACGGACGGACGCGGCGTGCTGGCCCGGCGGCTGGACGGGGAAGGGGTTGAAGACCAGTCTCGACGCGCCGGCGTCAAGCTCGCGTCCAGGGATGGTGGCAATGGCCGGTGCAACGCCATTGCCGTCGATACGGCGTTCCCAGACCGTAGCGCCCTGGGCGTCGAGATAGATGATGTCGACCTGGCTCAGGGTCTGTGGGTAAGGCTTGGCATTGGTGACGATGATGTCGAAATTGGCGCTGTCGCCGGAATCGGTGGCTTCGACATAGGGCGAGGCCGGTGCGACGGCGACCTGGGCATTGGCGGCGCATGCGCTTCCGGCCAGCAGGATTGCGGCGGCAATATATTTCATGACGGGCTCCCGAACGAAGGGACAGATTAGGGGACGAGGGGCGCGCCGGCTACTTAACTTTCGGTCATGGGGCAAAGACCAATATAACTTTCGGTCATGGGGCAAAGACCAATATATCGGTCTGGCGCTGCGCAGGCCGTAGTTTAAGAAAGCCGCTCACCTTCAGATTGCGCAGGCTGCGGTGTCACGCTACTGTGTTAACCATATGCTGGTTTCAGGCGCTGCGATTTTCAGCCTGCACATTCCTGGGGGTCAGAGATGGCTATTATTACGGGTACCGAAGACGCCGACACTCTATACGGCAACTGGGGAGACGACACCATCCAGGCGCTGGGCGGGGACGACAGCATCAACAGCGACTATGGCAACGACAGCATCGACGGCGGCGACGGCACTGACGTCATCTATGAATGGACCGGCGACAATACCATCGACGGTGGGGCGGGAGACGACTACATCACGGCGCTTGGACAGAACACGCTGTACGGCGGCGCAGGCAACGATACCCTCTATTCCGGCAACTGGTTCCCCTTCGCCGGGGTGACGCATGTGCTGGACGGCGGCGACGGCGACGACACGCTGTGGGTCAGCAACACTCTGAGCGCCAGCCTGTTGACCGGCGGGGCGGGCGTCGACACCATCTATGCCCAGGCGCCGGAAAGCGCGGCGGTCGACGCCGTGGTGACCGATTTCACCGCCGGCGACGGTGGCGACGTCATCGACCTGTCCGAGGCCTTGCGCACCATCAGCAATTATGACGGCAATCCCTTCCTGAGCGGCAATCTCCGCGTGGTGCAGGCCGGCACGGACGCCGTGGTCGAGATCGACGCAGACGGCGCAGCCGGCGGCGCGAAGACCTTCCTGGCGGCCCTCACGCTGAAAAACACCGACGCGTCACTGCTGACCGCATGGAACTTCCGGGGCATCACTTTCGATGGGTCCGCCGTGCCGGGCGAGGCCAGGACGGTCACGGCGGAAGCGCCTGATCTCCGCGGCACCTTCGGCGACGACACCCTGACCGGCGATGACGGGGACAATGCGCTGAACGGCGACGGCGGCGACGATGCCCTGTTCGGCCAGGGCGGCGGCGATACTCTGGATGGCT
>CBIHPL010000162.1:0-7610 GCA_966212005.1 uncultured Asticcacaulis sp. | reverse complement strand
CGGGTTTATCTATTACGTGTCCGTCGCCGGTGTCACCGGCGTCAAGGAAGCCGACGCCCAGACAATCGCGGCGCCCGTATCACGCGTTCGTGAAGCGGGTGGTCTGCCCGTCGCGGTGGGCTTCGGAATCCGTACGCCGGAAAGGGCTGCGGAGGTGGCGCGCGTCGCCGACGCCGCCGTCGTAGGTTCCGCACTGGTTGAAGAAATCAAGAATTCTTTACCCCAATTAACGAACGTTAAGACAAAAGTACTGGAAAAGGCCGCAAATTTGGCTCACGCTGTTCACACGGCGCGATGAACCAGATTAGGCAGTCGCAGGAGTAGCAAAGACATATGGCAATGGCTGATTCCACCAAGGGTCCGAAGCTTCCGCCCGCCGCCAAACCCGCCGATCGCCGTGAGCGTGGCGGGTGGCTGGCCAAGATCGCGCCCGGCGTCTCCAAGCTGGTCAATCGCCGTGGCGAAACCCCCGAAAACCTCTGGGTCAAGGATCCCGATACCGGCGATATGATCTATCGTTCGGACCTGGAAGCCGCCCTGTGGGTGACGCCGTCCGGCCGCCACATGCGCATCGGCCCGGCCGCGCGCATGAAATACACGTTCGACGACGGCCAGTTCGAAAGCCTGCCGACACCGGACGTGGTCGAAGATCCGCTGCACTTTTCCGACGGCAAGGCCTATAGCGAGCGTCTGAAGCAGGCGCGCGCCGCCACCGGTGAAAAGGACGTCATGGCCATCGGCTTTGGCAAGGTCCAGGGCGTCGACTGCATCGTACTGGTCCAGGATTTCGCCTTCATGGGCGGGTCTCTGGGCATGGCTGCAGGCGAAGGTTTTATCGCCGCTGCCAAGGCCGCGATCGAACGCAAGTGCCCGATGGTCGCCTATACGGCCGCCGGCGGCGCCCGCATGCAGGAAGGCGCCCTGTCGTTGATGCAGATGGCACGCACGACCCTGGCGATCAACGAAATGAAGGCGGCACAGCTGCCCTATATCGTTGTGCTGACCGACCCGACCACGGGCGGTGTGACGGCATCCTACGCCATGCTGGGCGATATCCACCTGGCCGAGCCGGGTGCGCTTATCGGCTTTGCCGGCCCGCGCGTTATCGAGACGACCATCCGCGAAAAGCTGCCTGAAGGGTTCCAGCGCTCGGAGTACCTGGTCGAAAAAGGTATGGTCGACCGCGTGGTGCCGCGTTCGGAGCTGCCGGAAGTGCTGGGCGCGCTGATGTCGATGCTGATGGGCGGTCGCCGCAAGGCTGCGTAACCAGGGTCCGAAGGACCCTGGACCTATAAGTTTTCTTTCGTGTGGCTCGGGGGGAGCCTGAAAGATGAATAAGCTCCTGAAATCTGTTATGGCTTGCGTCATTGCTGCGGTGCTTGGCGGCAAGCTTGGGCCGCTGACGATAGGGTTTGTTCTTGCCCTTCAACACAGTCCCGGTCTGCATTCAAACATCCATCCGATGAGCGGGTTTCAGGGGCTTGCTTACATCCATCCAATGGATCTGTTTCTCGGGCTCGTTTTAGCGGGCGTGCCGATGGTCGTCGTCGGCATTCCAGTTCAGGCGATCCTGCAACACTTCAAACTGACAGACTATTTTTCCAATGTCGGGCTAGCCACAGTTTGCGGAGCCCTGCTCGCCTGGTATTTCGCGACTTCCCTGGATGACGTTCTGCTTTTCACCCTGTTGGGTACCTGGGTGGCTTTCCTGACCGGCTCGATCGCCTGGCTGATCCGCCGGCCGGACAAGGACATAACACCTTAATTTGAGCGCATTTTCGCGTAGGCTCATGGTATTGAGGACCTGCCATGCGTAACCTGTTTTCCGCCCTGCTTATCGCCGTCCTGCTTTGCCCCCTGCCCGCCTTGGCGCAGGCACCGCAGCCAACCACGGCCGAAGAAGAGTGGGACCCGAATGCGGTCGTCATTACCAAGCGCTATCCTGGCCCCGCTTTATGGCGCGTCAAACGCGGCGACTCGGAAGTCTATATCCTGGGCGGGTTGCCCGTCATGGTCCGGCGTTACGACTGGGACCGCACGCGCATGGGCAAGATTCTCGATCGCGCCAATGTGCTTTTGACCGGCCCCGAAGCCAAGGCCGGGCCGATCGCCTTTACGCGCTGGCAGTTCGCCAAGGGCAACGGCCCGTTCAAGTCGCTGTATGATGTTCTTCCTGGCAAGGCAGGTGGCAAGTTCTGGCGAATCGCGGAGAAGAACGGTCTCGATCCCAAGGACTACAAGGACTATTCGCCGGTTTACGCCGTCATGAAACTACGCGAAGACGTCTACGAAAAGCACGGCCTCAGCACCAACGACCCGGAAAAAATGCTGATCTTCATGGCGCGCGACCGCAAGACACCGATGAAGCCTATCGCCAAATATTCGGCTTCCAGCCTGATCGGCAAGCTGGGCGATATGGACAAACCGGCGCGCGAAGCCTGCGTCATGGCAACTCTGAACGAGATCGACTTTGCGACAGGCCATGCGCAAAAAGCCATGACCGCCTGGGCCAATGCCGACCTTTTGACCGCGCGCGCCAATTCGCCAAGCTCCGCGACGCTGGCCTGCCTGGAAGGGGCATCGTCGACCCGGGCCATGCTCGACCGCGCCACCGACGACACGGTCTCGGCCATCGACGCGGCCCTGTCCAAGCCCGGCAAGAGCGTCATCGCCGTTCCCTTAAGTGTCCTTTTGCGGCCCGATGGCGCGCTGGAACGCCTCAAGGCGAAGGGTGACGACATTTCCGAACCGGAGATGTGATGGACAGGCCGGCGCGAACCGGCCTAAATCCAATTTATGACCGACCGCCTCCTGCCTTTTGATGCGCCGCTGGAACGGCTGAAAGCCCTGCACCCCAAGCTGATCGATCTCAACCTCGATCGCATGCTGCGAGTGTGCGCGGCGCTGGACGATCCTCAAGGTAGGCTGCCGCCGGTCGTCCACGTCGCCGGCACCAACGGCAAGGGTTCTACCCTGGCATACTTACGTGCCATGGCAGAGGCACAAGGCTTGCGCGTTCACGTCTATACCTCGCCGCACCTGGTGCGCTTTGCCGAACGCATCCGGCTGGCGGGCAAGCTGATCGACGACGACTATCTGACCGACGTACTCAACCGCGTCGAGGAGGCCAATGCCGGCCAGCCCTTGACCTTTTTCGAGTCGACGACGGCTGCGGCCTTTCTGGCCTTTTCCGAAACGCCAGCAGACTTGCTGCTGCTGGAAACCGGGCTCGGCGGGATGCTGGACGCCACCAATATCGTCACGCACCCCAAGCTGACCATCATCACACCGATCGATTACGACCATCAGGGCTTTCTGGGCGACGAACTGAACCAGATCGCCCGCCAGAAGGCCGGCATCTTCAAACGCGGCACACCGGCCTTGTCGGCGCGCCAGCCCGACGAGGCCGCCGCCGCGCTGGAGCGACAGGCTTTGAAACTCGGCGTCACCCTGACCGCTATGGGCCAGGATTTCGACACATGGTCCGAACACGGACGATTGGTGTTCCAGGACGAAGAGGCGCTTTACGACCTGTCGCTGCCGCGACTGGCAGGCGAGCACCAGATCGCCAATGCCGGGGTCGCCATCAAGGCCGCGCTGATGCTGGGCCTGACGCCCGAGGCCATCGACAATGGCCTGCAAACCGTTAGCTGGCCCGGACGCCTGCAGCAGATCAAGGCCGGACCTCTGTTCGCGGTCTTGCCTCCAGCATCTGAACTATGGCTGGACGGTGGACACAATCCCCATGCGGCGCGGGCGCTGCGCAGCTTTATCGACAGCCTTCAAGCGCGAGACCCCAAGCCGTTGCAGGTCATCTGCGGCCTGATCAACACCAAGGACGCCGGCGAGTTCTTCGCGTCATTCGAAGGACTTGATGCGCGCTTTGCCTGCGTCGGCTTTTCGTCGGAGGCGGCGATCGCGCCCACAGACCTGGTTACCGCCGCGCAGAACAAAGGGCTTGAAGCGGTCGTCGCCTCAAGCCCTCTGGATGTTATTCAAACGCTTAAGCCCGAAGCCCACCGCGTACTGATCTGCGGTTCGCTCTATCTGGCCGGCGATGTTCTGGCTATGTCGCCGGAAACCTGGCCGACTTAAAACCCGCGCCGCGGCTCAATTAAGCGATCGAGTTCTCATTTAACCATTCTAAGAGTTTGGCCTTCGGCATCGCGCCGACCTTCATCGAGGTCATCTGGCCGTTCTTGAACAGGATCATGGTCGGGATGCCGCGCACGCCGAAACGCGACGGAGTCATCGGCGAGTCTTCGATGTTGAGCTTGGCGATCTTGACCTTTTCGCCCAGGCCTTCGGCGACTTCTTCCAGGATCGGCGCGATCTGCTTACACGGGCCGCACCATTCCGCCCAGAAATCGACCAGCACCGGGGTGTCGGACTTCAGCACGTCGGCTTCAAACGATTCGTCGGTAATCTTGTGGGTGCCCATGATGGCTTTCCTTTCGCAGCGGGTGCTGCACTCTCAAACGTGAGCAATATGTAATTGTCGTCGTGTCAAAAATCAACGCGACAGAACTTCGGCAAGCCTGAGATTTACTAAGGTCTCACTTAAGGGCGTAAGCCTGGGGCCGTCGGTCCATAACAGCGCCGCCTCCACTTTCCGTTCCGGGTAGATGCCGCGCAAGAGCGCCACATAGCCTGCCATCTGACGCTGATAGGCGACGGCGGCGTCCTCGGCGCGGTCGGGCGCCGGGCGGTTCGATTTATAGTCGATGACCAGCACACGGTGCGGCGTGACGACCAGCCGGTCGATACGGCCCGACAACATGATGGCGGCGCCGGCATCCGTTTCGCCGATCTGCCCGGCCAGGGCGACTTCGGCGCGCGAGTCCGGCCCGAAGGCTTCCGCGAAACGTTCGTCATTCAAGACCGTCATGACAGCCTGGCGCATCTCGGCGCGCTGGTCATCGCTGAGGTCGGTCTGGCGATTGAGGAAACGGCGGGCCACGGCTTCGCGCATGTCGGGCAATACGTCCGGCAGCATTTCGAACAGCTTATGGATCAGGTTGCCGCGCCGATAGCGGCCAATGCCGTTGGCGGTTTCCAGCGGTGATGGCGCGGGCTCGTCGGCCTCGCGGTCCTCATCGCCCATCTGCGATATGGCCTGCCAGCGTTCGGATTCGATATCGGCCTGCGCGACCAGGGCCGTAACCCAGTCGGGCAATTTGACCTGAGCCGGCACGACGCGCGCTTCGGCCGGGACCAAGGGACTGCGTTCACCGAAGACCTGCACCACCGCCTCCTCCCTCTGTTCGGCGTCGTCGAACGGTGAAACCAGTTTCATCGCCTCATTCTGCGTGACCATGCGGCCGAACGCGTCACGCGCAAGGTCGTACCAGCCGGGGAAGTTGGCCACGGGTGCGGCGCGCTTGCCAGCGTAGGCGCACAGGGTCAGGCGGTCGCGGGCGCGCGTGAGGGCCACGTAGAAGAGGCGCAAGCTTTCCTGATCGTCCTTTAGCGCCGCGGCGTTGCGGATATCGGTGATGGCCGGTACATCGCCCTTGCGGCCGCCGATACAGAGGTAGAGCCGCCCATCGGGATCGGTCAGCAGCAGGTCTTCGCGGCGCGCCGACCTGTGCTGCGGCGCGATCGGCAGGATAACCCACGGCGCCTCAAGCCCCTTGGAGCCATGGACGGTCATCACGCGGACACTGCGGCCGCCCTCTTCCTGCTCGCGCTTGATTTCCGAAGCATTGAACTCGAACAGGTCCAGACATTCCGACAGGCTGTTGGCACCTGCGCCTTCGGCCTTGAGCGCCAGTTGCAGCGTCTCTTCCAGCACGTCTTCGCATTCGTCACCGAGCCGCGTCAGGAAGCGCTGTTTCATGCTGCGGCCGGCGCCGTCGCGGCGGTTCAGCACGCGCGACAGGAAATCGAACGCCGGCAGACGGTTCGAGGCATTGAGCGCCCACAGGAGCAGGATGCGTGCATCCGCGACAGGCCCCTCTTCGCCGCGCGCATCGATCAGCGCGCCCCACAAAGATGTGCGACGGCCGTAGGAGAGCTGGAACAGCTCGTCCTCGCTGACGTCGCACAATGGGCTTCTCAGTACACAGGCCAGGGCCAGGTCGTCCTTGGGCTGTAGACAGAAGCGCATCAGGGCGCGCAGGTCCTGGAAAGCGATGTGTTCGCCGAGTTTCAACCGGTCGGCGCCCGATACCGCCACTCCGGCGACCTTCAGTTCCCGGATGATATGTTCGAACAGGATATCCCGCTTACGCACCAGGATCAGGATATCGCCGGCGTGCAGCGGCCGGCGCGTGCGTTTGCCGCGGTCCCAGACACTGCGGCCCGCCGCGATCTCATCGGCGATCGTCGCTGCCAGCTGGCGCGCCAGCCGCTTGGCCGGATGGGCCTGGCCGGGATCGTCGACGGCGCGCGCTTCATAAAGGTCGTCGGCATCGCGTTCCGCCGCGTCGACCGGCAGAACCTGCGGCCACAGCTCGACGCAGGCGGGTGCTTCGGACCGGCGGGCTTCATGGACGATGGTCTTGCCGGTGAAGTTCAGCGCTTCGGCCAAATCGTCGCGGTCGAAGATGGTGTCGACAAAGCCCAGTACCTGCGGCAGCGAACGCCAGCTTTGCGTCAGTTGCGGCGCCACGAACCTTTCGCCGGCGGCCTCGATCACCCGCTGATAGCGCCGGCCCTGCTCGAGGAACTGCGACGGCTCGGCGCCCTGGAAGCCGTAGATCGACTGCTTTTCGTCGCCGACGGCAAAGACGGTGCGCGTCTGTGAGGTCCGGCCATGGCCTGAAAAGAACTCGTCCGTCAAAGCGCCGACGATGGCCCACTGGTCCTCGGACGTGTCCTGCGCCTCGTCGACCAGAATGTGCTCAAGGCCCTCATCCAGCTTGAACAGCACCCACGCCGCCATGCCGGTTGACGTCAGCAGGTCACGGGTCTTGTTGATCAGGTCGTGAAAATCCAGACCGCCGACGTCTCGCTTGGCTTCGCGGTAGAAGGTACTGAAGGCGATGAAGAGGTAAAGGGCATCGAGCGTATTGGCAGCGATCTCGACCGCTTTCAGCCGCTCGGCCAGCTCCAGCACCTCGGCAAACAGGCGGTCGAGCAGGATAGCGTCGCTGGCCGAGGTTTCCTTTGTATAGGGGTTTTTGCGCGGCTCGCCCGCCTTGGTGAAGAAAACCGCTTTCAGCTTGTCGAAGTCAAAGCCTCGTCCTTCGCTATAGGCAATATGCAGGTCAAGCAATGCCTGGCCGGCTTCGATATTGGTCTTGCTGCTGCCCAGCTTAAGCGACTGCGCCAGGTCCTTGATAATCTCCCATTCCAGCCGGTCGGCGTAGGCCTGCAAACACTCCTGGGAGGTACACGGCGTATCGATACCCAGGCTGCGGAAAATCTCGACCCGCCAGTCGTCATGGCTGCTTTGCAGGGCAGTAAAGGCCGCCAGTATTTCGTCATGCTGCGCAATGAATTGGCCAAGCAGTTTTTCGAAGCCGAACGGTTTCAGCTTGGAAATCAACCGGGTGCGCGCGTCGATAATGGGTTGCTGTGTCGGCAGGATCAGCAGATCCGACGCAGCGCTTTCCTCGATCTCGGCCGCCTGGAAATCGTCGATGACCGAAAAGGCCGGCGACAAT
>CBIHPL010000161.1:0-7701 GCA_966212005.1 uncultured Asticcacaulis sp. | reverse complement strand
TGTCCAGCCTGTCGGCGAAGATGCGGTAGGCGTCCGACACGTCTTCGAGGGCGAACCGGTGGGTAATCAGTTCGCTGGGCTTGAGGCGGCCGGCCATGACGTGTTCGACCAGGACGGGCAGGTGGCGTTTGACGGCAGCCTGGTTGGCGCGGATGGTCAGGCCCTTGTTGAGGACATTGCCGATCGGCACCAGCGCATCGATTGGCCCGTAGACGCCGACGATCGACACCACGCCGCCCTTGCGCACGCCATTGATGGCCCAGTGCAGGGCGGTTCCGGCGCCGCCGGTCAGCTTGAACAGGCGGCCGAGCGCCGACTGCATGCTGCTGCCTGACGCTTCGGCGCCGACGGCGTCGATGCAGACGTCGGCGCCCAGCCAATCGGTCGCCTTCTTGAGGAAGAGCACCGGGTCGCCTTCCTTGAAGTTGTAGGTTTCCGCGCCCGAGAACTTCGCGGCGAATTCCAGCCGGTAATCGAGATGGTCGATGACGATGACGCGGCCGGCGCCGAACAGAAAGGCGCACTTGGCGGCCATGATGCCGACGGGGCCTGCGCCGAACACGGCGACGGTATCGCCTGGTTTGATCGCCCCCATCTCAGCCGCCTGGTAGCCGGTCGGCGCCACGTCGGTCAGTATGACGGCGTCGTCGACATCCATCTCACGCGGGATGACATAGGGGCCGACGTCCGCGTACGGAACGCGGACATATTCGGCCTGGCCGCCGTCATAACCCCCGGCCGTATGCGAATAGCCGTATACGCCGCCGATGGCCGTCGCTTCGGGCGAGGCTTCGTGACAGTTGCCGTACAGGCCTTCCTTGCAGAACAGACAACGGCCACAGGCGATGTTGAACGGGACGAGGACGTGGTCGCCGACCTTCAGGGTCTTCACCTCGGGACCGACCTCTTCGACTATGCCGCAGAACTCGTGGCCGAAGGTCTGGCCGACGCGCGTATCGGGAACCAGCCCGTGATAGAGGTGCACGTCCGAACCGCAGATACATGAGCGGGTGACGCGGACAATGGCGTCTTCGGGGTGCTCGATTTTCGGGACGGGTTTGCATTCGAGGCGCACCCGATTGGGCCCCCGGTAGGTCATGGCAAGCATGGATTGGTCCTTGAATGAATGGGCGTGGCGCTGTTTCGAGCTTTAACGAACCAAGGCATAAAAATGATATGAGACGGGGCGACGTACGCTGTTGCTTATGCGTCAGGACGCGAGAAGCCGCCGTTTTCGTCTCAGGCGCGAAAAGGATTTGCGGCCTTACTTCGCAGCGCGGTTGCCACATCGCCAATTTATTCTTGCCAGTCCATGGTCACGGCTTGCAGCCGCCTTTGGCTGACCCGGATTGAATGTGGAGCGTGCGATGAAATTCGAGATCATTGTGATAGCCGCTGCGGCTATGGCGCTTTCGGCCTATACGGCCGACGCCCGAATCCCGGAAGGTCCGTCGGGTCAGGTCAGTGGGCAGAGGATCAGCCAGACCGGTGGAGATATTCCGGGCAATACTGCACCAACGAAGGCTTCTGCCGCGCATGGTGCCAGGAACGGCAAATCCCACGATGACGCCGCCACAATCCTGTCGTCAATCGACCGTGCGGGACGTGACCCTGCGCCCAGGACGCGCGGCGCAACAGAGGTCAAAGGCCGCAATGCCGGAGGCCTCGGCAATGTCACGACAGGTGTCGAAGTCGCCGGCGGACCTCAGGCCTCGCCGGCCAGTGTTTCGGTCTTGGGCAGCGGGTTGGTTGAAACAGGCAGCAACTGATCGCATCCTGCCCCAGGCACGCGGGAAAAGGCTCTCTCCGGGGCCTTTTTTCGTGCCTGCGCCAGGGCTGCTTCCTGTTCGGCTTCAATCTCCGCCAGCATTTCTGCATGGGCGCGGGCAATGCTTTCCGACGTGTAGTTCAGGCGGGTGATCGAGGCGCCGCGGTCGCTGCCCGACAGTGCGCGCGCAAGGTCGAGCATCAGAATGACTCCGCGATAAAACGGGCGTCACGATGTATGCGGCCGCCAGGCATGTCGATCCCGGCGTCCCAGTGGAAAGGCACCCCGAGTATGGCGCAGGTAAAGCCTTCATCGTGCACGAAATCCGCGAAGGTCCCGCCGGTCTCATCCATATAGGTTTGGGCCTCGGGTGTTTGCGGCGTCAGTATATCCGCGCGGACGCTGGCGACATATCGGGCCATCATGTCGCGGCTTATCGCGGCATCCGCCCTGCGCAAGGTCATGGGAAAACTGTTTGGCAGGGCATTCATGCGAGTTATCCATCGGCGTTCTGATGGATGGATATTAGCATTTATGCTAATGTTGTTGCGGCGAAGCGTTCCACACCTGGATTAAACTGGGGAAAGGCCACAGGCGCACATTGCCGAGGCTGCGGCTCTCGCGAAAATCAACGCCCGCAATACCGAATATGACCGCGAGACCCGGTACGGCCGGGTCGAAAGCGGGAAATTCCCGGTGTTGTAATTCTGTTGTCGCCCTATAGCTCTACCGGATTTCGACAATCTCGACGGCGGCGCCATCCAGCATGGCTTCATCGCCCTCGGACTTGCCCATCAGCACGCGCGCCAGCGGCGAGACATACGAGATGCTGCCGGCGGCGGGATCGGCCTCGTCCTCGCCGACGATGCGGAAGGTCTGAATCCGGCCGTCCTGGCGTTCGATCGTCACCGTGCAGCCGAAGACGACGCGGTCGGGCGATGTCACCGGATCGATGCGCTGAGCCGAGCCGAGACGCGCCGTGAAATAGCGCAGGTCGCGGGTGGCGCGCGCCATGGCGGTGCGGTCATCGCTGACGCTGCCAGAGGCCTGTGCGGCGGTCCACGCGGCCTTGGCCTCGGCGAAGGCGGCTTCCAGTTGCGCCAGACCTGCGGGTGTCACGAGGTTGGGATGCGGAGAGATCGGGCGGTCGGGCAGGTTGGCGGCAGCCGACTCGTGGTCTTCGTCCTTGGTAAAGGCTACACTCATGCTTGTTATATTGCCTTCCGTCTGGGTAGGAACAGCCAGATGCCGGCGCCGACAATCATCGCCGCGCCGATAAAGGTCACGCCGTCGACCCGGTCACCGAAGAAGATCATGCCAAAGCCAACGCCCCACAACATCTGGGAATACTGGGTGGGAGCGATTCGGCTGGCGGGTGAATAGCGGCTGGCAAAGCCGATGACCACATTGGCCGCGGCACCCAGAATGGCGTAGCCGGCGATCAGGAGCCATTGCGCCGGCGTCGGCGCGACCATAGGGCTGATCGACAGCAGCCCGCCGAGGGCCAGCGGAAACAGGGTGACCGCACCATAGAGGGAAATGGCCTTTTCCTCACGCGTGATGCGCAGCAGGACTGACATGAAGGCGGCGATAAAGCCGCAGCTGATGGCCGCCAGATGACCGATGCCGATCTCGCGGAAACCCGGCCGCAGCACGACCAGGACGCCGGCGAATCCCAGAACGACGGCCAGCCAGCCCTTGGGTGTCACGGGTTCCTTCAGCAGCCACGCCGACAGGGCGGTGATCGTCAAAGGCATAAGGAAGATAAGCGCGAAGGCCTCGGCCATGGCCAGGTGGGTGAAGGCGACGATGCTGGTAAGCATGCCGGCGGTCGCCAGGCAGCCACGCAAAACCCACAGCCACGGCTGTTTGGCCCTGACCATGTCCAGCACCGTGTCGCCCCGGCGCCAGGCCAGTGGAATGACAAAGATGGAGAACAGGCTGCCGAAGACCATCAGCTGATAGGGCGGGACCGCGCCATGGATGCCTTTGACACACGCGTCGCTGATGGCGAAAAACGCGTACGCCACAAAGCCCAGAAACACACCGCTCTTCAAAATGCCCAAGGCGAAAAAATCCTGCGCGAATGCCGCCCTTCATAGCGGAGTTTCAGCCATGCTCAAGTCAGGTCTGGCGCAGGGGGCTTTGTCGCATTTGCTCAATGCGCCATCTCGATGTCCTTGCGCGCCGACACCGAGGTGATGATGAAGCCGGCCACCGTCTCCATCAGCACCATGGCGGTAATCAGGAAGAAGGTCGAAGTCGCGAACGAGCGCAGCAGCAGGAACTCGACCAGGCAAAGGATGAACAGGAACATGTTCAGCACGTGCTTGAGCAGGACATCATTGGCCGATCGTGCCGAAGCGATGACACCGAAGAAGAAGGCGGCCAGCGCAATGACCAGTATGACGTCGCTGGTCTGAAGCTGCCAGACGCCGCCAGATGCCGACATGGGAATCTGGCTGACCGGGCTTTTAAGCGAGGTGGCGACGACGCTCGATGACGTGCCGAAGCCGCCCGTGCCCACGGCCAGGGCATTGTAGACGGCGACGGGACCGGCGAGCAGGGGAAAGGAACGCAGGATGGACATGGAGGTCTCCTTACAGTTCCGCAAGTTTCGAAGGCGCGGGCCAAGGATGCAATGTGGCAGCAAGGGGCCGTTGCGTAAGGGATGGATCAGGAAAAGCAGCTTTACCTGCGGTGCGTGCGGAACTAGACTGGATGGGCGGCGAGCCTTTGGGGGGAAAGTATGCGGATATCGACGCTTGTGTTGATCGGAGCATTGGTGGCGGGCGGCGTGTCGGCGCAGACGGCGCCGGACCCGAAGGCCAATCGCGGACCGTTCCGCTCATTCGTTACCCTGAAGGCCCTAGGTAAGGCCCGGACGGTCGAAGGACCGGTGGCCTACGACACTGTGATCTTTTCGCAAGCCCTGGCCTATACGACGACGGGTGTGCTGAAGGCCGACCTCAAGGAAATCAAGCCTCAGCGCGGCAGGGAGGCAGCGACGCTGCTGCCGGCGGGCACGGTGATGTTCGCCCTGGCACAGGGCGCGCCCGACGCCAGCACCATGTGGTGCACGCTCAAGACCGCAAGCCAGACGAATATGTGCGTTGCCGCCGCCAAGGGCCGCAAGGAAGCGGGTTACGTCGTCTATAAGACGAGTGCAAATCCCGCCTTCGACGGCGGCCCGCCCACGAGCGTCGTGACCTGGGTCCAGGCGCCGGAATTCGACATCCAGCAGACGGTCGTCGATTCCGGCTATCGCATCGACTTCGCGCTCAAGACCAGCGCGACCATGACGGTCGAGAAGAAATACTATTTTGGCGACGACCAGCAGGTCACCAGTGTGGCGACGCTCATGTCCCGGCACGACGTGATTTTTTCGAACATCGGTGGTGAGGCCCTCTACGTCGCCTACGATGCTGCCAGCGACAGCTTCGGCGCCAGGCGTTTCGACACCGAAGCCGAGGCCGTGGCGCAGTAGCGCTCATGCCGTCGGCGCCGTGCAGCCCGGATCGAAGCGCCGGCACAGCCAGGCCAGGGTCTCGTTGATCTCGCCGCCTATCCATTTGCGGAAGGCCCTGATCTTACGCCAAGCGCCTGACAGTCCTGAACCCGCCATGTACGACCGGCTTTATTTTCTCTTCGGCAAGCCGTGAGGCTGCCGAGGTTGAGCGTATATTGCGACGCTAGGTGGGCCTGGTCAGGGCGATGCCGAATAGTTCCTCCACCACGTCCGGCAATTCCTCCGCAGTTGCGTTGCGCTCGGTCACCTCGCCGCCGGCAAATACGCGCAGGTGGTCATCGACCAGCAGGATGCGGCCGTCGTCGGTATGACGCATGATCAGGCGCTTTTGCGTGAAGATCGAGTCCGGCGAGGTCGAGTTGAACCAGTTGGCCGGAACGAAGTCGCACAGCTCGAAGCGGTCGAGATTGAAACTGTAGAGATTGTCCCAGCCGTCCGGCATCTGCGCCTGGGCGACATATTCACCGTTCTGCGCAATCAGCCGGTAGGTATCGTAATCCTGGCGGACGGGCGTGTCGATCAGGCTGAGGTCCATCGGCTCGCGGATGGCCAGCCGGCCATAGCCGGTGTCGCACAGGTACTGCCGGCCTTCGACAGTGGCGATGATGACCATGTGGGTGCGCGGCCGCCGCTCAGGAAAGGTCATGGGGCGGGCGCCCGCCAGTGTAAATGGAATGCCTATGGCCGTCAGCGCCATGGCGAACAGGCTGTTGACCTCATAGCAATAGCCGCCGCGCCGCGAAGGGACGATCTTGGCGACGATGTCCTCGGGTACGATCGAAACCACCTTGCCGGCTTGCACATCGAGGTTTTCGAACGGCACGGTGCGCAACTGGCGCTGCATCAGCTGCTTCAGCGTGGCGAAGTCAGGCGCCGGCTGGCCGTCGAACCCGATGCGCTTCAGATAGGCGTCAAGATTGAAAGTGTCGGCGTGCATGGTCGTCTCCGTAAGCGCCGTCTTTTAGGACGGTTTGCCGCAGCAGGTAAACCGTTCGGATGTCGACCGTCCGGAGGGCACAGTCGATTAACGCCCCCGCTGCAAAAGTGCCTCCAGCCTTCGCCACGCACGGTTGATCCGGGCGTCATCGGTCATATAGGGCGATGCAAAGGTTCGGCCGTCCTTGAGCGTTGCGACGAAGCGGACGTACGGAAGGCCATTGTCCCTGTCACCGCCCCGGACCTCGTGTTCGCGCTCGATGCTGTCAATCTCTGCCGGAGCGATCAGGAGATCAGGCGGCTTTCTGGACCGGATGCGGATGTGGTTGTCACCGATGATCCATTCATGGTGTCTGGCGGTGAGCGACCGGACCATGATCAGCAACCCCGCTACTAACGGAAACAGGAGGGGCAGCAGCCGTGCCGGCGGGCTCTCACCACTGACGACATCTGGTAGCATGAGCCAGAAAAGGTAGCCGAACGTGACCGCCAACGCGGCGCCGACGAGAAAATTCAGCCACCATGCCAAAAAGCCGGGCTTGCTGCCGATCCTCATAATTGCCCCCATTTTTGCAGACGGAAGGTACAACGAATAACCGGGCTTTGCCAGCCTGGCCTCGGGCGGCAGTCAGTTCACGGACCCGGCCAGAAACGCCGCCTTCTGCGCTTCAAAGGCGCGCTGGTACGCCGGTCGGGCTTCGCCGCGCGCGACATAGGCCGCGACGGCAGGGAAGGTGCCGAGCAGGCCGGAGGGACCGAGGCGCTGCAGCACCGAAATCATCATCAGGTCGCCGGCGCTGAAATCGCCGTCGAGCCAGCCTCCGCCGTCAAGGCACGGCGAAAGCTGGTCGATCCGCTTGCGCAGGCGGTCTACGACGACCGGCATGCGCGCCTCGGCCCAGGGTTTGTCGGCTTCCAGGAGCCGCGCATTGGCGAACTCCAGGATCGGTGGCTCGATCGTATTGACGGCGCAGAACATCCAGGTGATGGCGCGCGACCGGGCATCGGCGTCCTGGGGCAGGAGGCCCGGATAGGTTTCCGCGATACGCAGGATGATCGACCCGGTCTCGAAGAGGGCGAGGTCGCCGTCTTCGTATGTAGGAATCTGCCCGAAAGGATTGAGTTTCAGGTGCGCCGGTTGCTTCAGCGTCTCGAACGTCATGGGGCGGACATCGTAGGGCTGGCCCACCTCCTCGAGCGCCCAGCGCACGCGGGTGTCGCGTGCCAGGCCCCGGCCGCCATCAGGTGAACGTTGGAACGCGGTAATGGTCGGGATCATGTCGGGGCTCCGTGTGCTGAGGGACTATATCAGCACATCGAACGGCTTTCGTCGCGATCGACAGGGCGGTGAAAAAAACTACCTGACCAGGCGGATTTTCGACGTACCGGCGGCGCCCGTCGCCGAACCGAGATTGGCCAGGTTCCATGCCGTGTTGTTGAGGATCAGCCGCCACGTCACCAGCGTCAG
>CBIHPL010000160.1:0-7719 GCA_966212005.1 uncultured Asticcacaulis sp. | reverse complement strand
TTCACTGTAAAGGTTCGGGGCGGCAGCCTTCCCATGAGCGGAGCATACTAGGTCGTACCGATGGTTTTCAAACGGTTGAGCACCAAGTTGGCGGTTATGTACGGCGCGCTGTTTTCAGCGGCCCTGCTGGTCATCGCCATTGCCTGCTATATGGCGGTCATTTCCTATGCCCGGGTGTCGGTGCAGAAGGAGCTGCAAGCCAATGCCGAAGTTTTCAAACGCATCTGGACGCTGAATTCCGAGGCGCTGCAAACCAATGCCGGGCTGCTGTCGCGTGATTTCGGGTTTAAACAGGCCCTGGCGACCCGCGACAAGGCGACGGTCGAATCCGCCTTCCTCAATCTGCAGGACCGCCTGAACGCCGACGCCGGCGTCATCCTCGGCGCCGATGGCCAGCCCATCGCCGGCGATCGTTCCGCCTTGTCCCAGACGGTGATTTCTGCGCTGGGCGGGCGTGATGCCTGGCAACCGGTGTCGGGAATCGTCGCGGTCGACAGCCGTCCATGGCAGGCCGTGGCCGCACCCGTCATGGCGCCCGACCGCCTGGGCTGGGTCGTCTTCGCCTCACGCCTGGACGAAACGGAAATGCGCGGCATGGAAACCCTTTCGGCTATCCCGATCCGCGCCGTTGTCATGACGCAGACGCGCGGCGGCCTGTGGCAGGGGCCGCAGGAACAGACGCGCGATTTCAAGACGGACTCCTTGAGCTTCGTCATCGACCAGAGCCTGCAAACCAAGGCGGCCAGCATGGTCGACAGCGCCAAGGGTTCGTTGATCGCCGTGGCGACGCCGCTGCCGTCACTCGATGGCCGCCAGACCAGCGTGCTGTTGCTCACCTATCCGCTGGGGCATGCGCTGAAGGCCTATCAGCCGCTGCTCACCGTGCTGCTGGGCATCGGCGCCTTGGGCCTGCTGCTCGTCGTCGTGGCCAGTCTTTATCTATCGCGGTCATTGGTCCGCCCGATTCTCGCCCTCAAGGACGCCGCCTTTAACCTGAAGGCCGGCCGTTCGGGTCAGGTCCGCGTCGACAGCCAGGACGAAATGGCCGACCTGGCTCACGCCTTCAACGCCATGGCCATCTCCATCGAGGACCGTGAGCGCGACATTACCCGCCTGGCCAAGACGGATACGGCCACCGACCTGCCCAATCGCTCGGCCTTCGAAGACTATATTACCGCGATGCGCGACCGCAGCGGCGACGCCGGTATGGTCGTTATCGCCGTGGGTATCGAACGCTTCGCTCACATCCGTGCCGTCTGGGGCGTTGCCTACGCGCATACCCTGGTGTCACGCCTGCAATCCATCCTGACAAGCATTTTCGACCGCGCCTACATTGCCCGTCTGTCGGCCGATACGCTGGGCCTGACGCTGAGCCCATGTGCGGCCGAGCAGGCGCTGCCCCTGGCGCGTGCCATCCAGGCACGTCTGGCCAAGCGCATCAAGGTCACCGACGACCAGAGCCTGGATGTCGTGGTCACGCTCGGCATCTATCATATCGGCGCATCGCGGCCGACCGCCGACGAAATGATCGAACGCTCGCTGATCGCGCTCGACCAGGCGCGTGCGTCGAAGTCATCGATCGTCCTGTTCGATCCGCGCATCTATTCGGAACTGGCCGACAACCTCCTTCTGACGGACCAGCTCTATGCGGCCCTCCAGCAAAACCAGATGGAGGTCTGGTACCAGCCCAAGTTCAGCTATCGCGACGGTCGTATTACCGCGGTCGAGGCTCTCGTGCGCTGGCAGCACCCGGAGCGCGGCTTCGTTTCGCCGCAGCGCTTCGTGCGCATCGCCGAGGAAACCGGCTGTATCCGCGACCTGACGCTTCAGGTGTTACAGACCTGTCTGGCCGACCAGTCGCGCCTGAAGGCGCTGGGCATCGAACTCGATATATCGATCAACTATTCCGGCCGCCTGCTGAGCGACGAACAGTTCAACGCCCGCACGCTCGCCATGTGCGATAACGCCGCCGGCGGCATCTGCCTGGAAATTACCGAAACGGCGGTCATCGAAGATCCGACGATAGGCCTGGCAGCTATCAATACCTTTGTCAGCCATGGCCTGGAAATTTCGATCGACGACTTCGGCACCGGTCTGTCGTCGCTCAGCTACCTCAAGCAAATCCCGGCGCACGAGCTGAAGATCGACCGCGCCTTCATCATGGAAATCGAAAGCGGCCAGCGCGACGCCCTGCTGGTAAGGTCGTCGATCGATCTGGCGCACGGCCTCGGCATGAAGGTGACGGCGGAAGGCGTGGAAACCGCCGCTGCCTTTGGACTGTTGCAGGCCATGGGCTGCGATATGGCCCAGGGCTACGGCATAGCCAAGCCGATGTCGTTCGACAAGCTCGTGCCCTTTATCGAGGATTTCTCGCGCAAGGGCATTGCCGGCGCCCTGCCGAGCCTGGTCGCACCGCAAAAGGCCGCCAGCTAAGGTGAGATTCCTGTGCCTGGCCATATTGCTGGGATTTGCGGCCGCGCCCGGCGCGCACGCCGAAACGCAACTGTTCAACCGTGAAAACCTGGATGGCTGGATCGATGTCCGCGCCGTGACGGCCGACGGCGAGCGCGGCTGGCGCGATGGTGGATTCGGCAAGCTGCGTTACGGCAATCAAAGCCGTCTTGCCCTCGCACAGGCGGCTTTGGTGTGGAAGCCGCTGCTGGCCGACACGGTCACCGGCTACATGGTGACGCAATATACGCCCGATGCCGCAACGTCCCTGACCGTGGAGGAAGCCTTTATCAGGTGGAAGCCGGTGCCGGTCTCGGACCTGAAATATTCCATACGGATCGGCCAGATGTTCCCGCCGGTATCGATGGAGCATGACGGTGCCGGCTGGTCGGTGTCGCGTACACTTACGCCGTCTGCGGCCAATGCCTGGATCGGCGAGGAAGTGCTGGTCGATGCTCTTGAAGGGACTGTGCAGACATCGATCGGCGGTCACGTGTTCGGGGTGACGGGCGCGGTCTTCACCGGCAACGACACCTCCGGAACGATACTGACCTGGCGCGGCTGGGCCCTGCACGACATGGCGTCGGGTCGCGACAGCCGGTTGCCCCTGCCGGCGGGGAACAAGGGGTGGGCGGCGATTTTCGATGACGGCGGACAGGCGCCGTCGAGCGACATCTCGGCCGAGATCGACGGTAATACCGGCCAATATCTTCGCCTCGACTGGCGGCCGCCGGCGCCCCTTGCCGTCAATCTCGAATACTACGCCAACGCGGCCGACCCGGAAGCCATGCGACACGACCAATGGGGCTGGGATACGCGCTTCTGGAACCTTGGCATCCAGGGGCGGCCCGCGGATAATGTCGAGGTGCTTGGCCAATATATGCGCGGCACCTCGGTTATGGGTTGGCGCCGGCTTGACGGCTGGACTTTCGACGTCGCATTCGACACCGCCTATGTTCTGGCGACGTGCGAGCTCGCCAATGGCGCGAGGCTGACGGGCAGGGCGGATTACTTTGCCGTCAAGGACTGGTCGTGGCGCGCCAAGGACGACAACACCGAAAAAGGCTATGCCGCGACGGTCGCCTATATGCGTCCGCTCAATACCCATCTCGACCTGGCGATTGAAGCGTTGCATGTGGTCGGCAACCGGCCGTCGCGCAGCTATCAGTCGGTGGCTCCGCGTCAGGCCCAGACCCAGATCCAGCTGGCCTTGAAGGTCAGGCTTTAGAGAATTCCAGCTCCAGCCGGTCCAGCCCTTCGTTCGTTCCGCGCATGCGTTCGTCGCGATCCTCGTGTCCATCGAGGTAGGCCAGTTGCTCGGTCAGCACCTGTCGCGTGCCGTCGCCATCGGCGTGGAATTCGACCGTAACCAGCGACGCCGACAGTGAACGATCGTTGGCCGCCATGGCGTAGGCAAAGATTATCCGAGCGTCCGGTACGATCTCCAGGAAGGTCTTGTCGACCGTCATGCGCGTGCCGTCGGAAAGCGTCGCGCGGTAGGTTTCCCGTCCACCCGGCCGGAAGTCGAGACTGTACTCCGTGGTGCCCGTGTCGGCATGGCAGTCCGACCAGCGCCGCTTGGCATCCGGATCGGCCCAGGCGTGGAAGACACGCGCGGGTGAAGCTTTGAACCGGCGATCGAGGACAAAGTGGGTGTGAGTGGCGGACCGTAACATCAGGCGTCTCCTTCAAGGAATTTATCCAGCCGGTCGAACTGACGGTTCCACATGGCCTTGCGGTGCGATACCCAGGCTTCAAGGCTGCCAAAGGCTTCCGGCGCCATGGAATAGATGCGGATACGCCCGACCTTTTCCGAGCGGACGAGGCCGCCGTTTTCCAGGATTGCCAGGTGTTTGAGCGCGGAGGGCAGGGCGATGCCCAGTCTGTGCGCCAGATCCGACATGGAGGCCGGGCCGGCGCTCAGGTGATCGATGGCGGCGCGCCGGTTGCCATCGGCCAGGGCAATGAACATGCGGTCCATGCTGTCCGGAGATATATCAGGCATTGTTCCCCTCCGGCCGGTATTGCGCCGGCAAGGCAGCCTTCAGCGGATAGTACTGGAAGAAGGGCCGGGCTTCATCGATCGTGCGCGCAACGGAAGGCCGGGCCATCAGCCGGTTGAAATAGGCGGCAAGGCGTGTCTGGTTCGCTGCAAAAGGCTCTATGGTCGCGGCATAGAACAATGATGGCGCCGCCGCACAATCGGCCAGGGTGAATGTCTCGCCTGCCGCCCAGGCGCTGCCGCCGGTCTTCGCCTCGATCAAAGCATAGGCAGACACAAGCGCGCGCCGGCTGTTTTCGAGTTCCTGGGCGTCGCGCAAGTCTTCGGAGCGCAGGTGCTGGGCGACGAAACGCTGCATCGGATCCATGACATAGTTGTCGAATAAGCGGTCCCAAAGCCGTACCTCCAGTTGTTCTTGCGGCGTACCGGGCAGGAGGGGGGCTTTCCCGGGATATGCCTGATCCAGATATTCGATCATGATCGAAGTCTCCGGCACGACGCGTCCATTGTCTTCCAGCAATGGCATCTTTGCCGTCGGCCACAGGGTTTCGAACGCCGCGCGCGCTTGTGGATCGCCCAGATTGACCGTCCGTGCTTCAAACGGAATGTCCTTTTCGTAAAGGGCGATCAGGACTTTCCAGCAGTATGAGGCCAGCGGATGGGAATGCAGGATGAGCGGCACGTCGATCTCCATTAGTTTCCGTTTGGGCTAAGTATCAGCTTGCTTGCGATGTTGCAACAAAACTTTCCCAATTGGCTAAGTTTCGTAACTTGACGCCGCAACAGCCACACACACTGCGACAATTTTGCTAGTTGATAATAATTCTCATTGTTATGCGGTGCGCAGGATGCTAATGGGCGGACATGTCGCGCTTTCAGCTTTCTCCCAACTTCTGGCGCATCCAGCTTCGCCAGTGGCACTGGATCAGTTCGGCCGTCTGCCTGGCCGGCCTGCTGCTGTTTGCGGTGACCGGTTACACACTGAACCATGCCGCCGACTTTGAGGCCGAGCCGAAGACGGTTCGCGTTGAAAAGGTTCTGGACGCAGAGGCGCTGACGGCACTTGGACGTGCAAAGGACAAGGCGCCTCTGCCAGGCGTTGTCGTCGCGGCGGTCAAGACGCAGACGGGCGCGGATATCGCAAAGCGTCCGGCGGATGTGTCGGACGACGAGATATTCGTCGACCTGGCCGGACCGGGAGTCGGTTCATCCGTCACCATTATCCCGCAAACCGGTGAACTGATCTATGAGCGCACGACGCGCGGGACGATCGCCGTGCTCAACGACCTGCACAAAGGCCGGCACACCGGCATCGTCTGGTCGTGGTTTATCGACATCCTGGCTTTGGCCTGCGTGGTATTTTCGTTTACCGGCCTCGGGCTTCTCTGGGTCTATTCCAAGAACCGCGCCATCACCTGGCCGCTGGTTGCTGCGGGTGTCGCCCTTCCCGTTATTCTCTTCCTCCTCTTCGTGCATACTTAGGACACCAGAACCATGGCATCGAAATCCCTGATGTGGGGCGGCAGCGCCCTGATCCTTACCGTGGCGCCTGTTGTGGCGCAGGCCGGTCAGCTGGCCCTGGACATCACCATTCCGCAGCAAAAGGTGGCCGAGTATCACAAGCCCTATATCGCCGGCTGGCTCGAAGACGCCAATGGCAAGGCCGTCAAGACGGTCTTCGTCTGGTACGACGTCAAGAAGCGCGAAAACGCCGGCCAGAAGTGGCTGCCGGACGTGCGCACCTGGTGGCGCAAGGCCGGGCGTGAAATGACCCTGCCAGTGGACGGAGTGACCGGCGCCACACGCGCGCCAGGACGTCAGACCCTTACCCTTGACAGCGCCGCCGCGCTGAAGGGCCTGGCCGCGGGGCAGTACAACTTTGTCGTGGAGGCCGCGCGCGAAGGCGGCGGCCGCGATCTGGTCCGCGTTCCGGTCGTTTACAATCCCGCCAGGGCCGCGACGGCTCAGGGCAAGGGCGAGGGCGAGCTTGGGGCGGTCTCTATCACCTACAAACCATAGGGCGCAGGCAAATTAATGCAAATCATTCGCAAGATTCATGTTGCGAATGATTTGCAATAGTGTTACCTCACCGTCAATTACACAGGGACAGGCGACTGACTGCTTCAGTCCTGTCAAACTATCGGGCACAAGACTATGACCAAGGGGTTTAACTTCAAGGCGTTGCGTACGGCATGCGGCGTGGCCGCGCTCGCGATCGCTGCATTGGCGCCGATAAGCGCCGAGGCGCACCGCCAGTGGTTGAAGCCGTCCGCGGCCCAGGTGGAAGGCAAGGCGCCGTGGGTAACCGTCGACGCCGCCAGTTCCGAAGGTATTTTCGATTTCGACCACATGCCGGTTCGTCTTGATGGTCTGGTCGTTACCGGGCCGGACGGACAACCGGTCGAGGCCCAGAACAGATGGACGGGCAAGATGCGTTCGGCCTTCGATGTCGAGCTGAAGACGCCGGGCACCTATCGTATTGCCGTGGTCAATGCCGCTGTCATGGGCAGCTACACCCTGAACGGCGAAACCAAGCGGTTCCGCGGCACCGAAGCCGACTATCAGTCGCAGATTCCACAAGGCGCGGCCGATGTCCGCATCTCGCGGACCTTCAGCCGCATCGAAACCTTCGCCTCCGCCAACAAGCCGAACGACACAGTGCTTGCGCCGGCGGGCAAGGGGCTCGAAGTCGTGCCGCTCACCCATCCCAGCGAACTGTTCGTCGGCGAGGCCGCCAGGTTCCGCTTCCTGCTCGACGGCAAGCCGCTGGCCGGCCTCAGCGTCACCGTTATTCCGGACGGCGGCCGCTTCCGCAACGGTCTGAAGGAAATCGTCGCGACGACCGACGCCAACGGCGAGGTCTCCATCACCTGGGAACTGGCCGGTTTCCACCTGCTGACCGCCAGCTATCCGCCGCGCCGCCAGGGTGGCGAAGGGCAGGGCCAGGGTGGTCAGCCCGACATGCCTGCGGTTCGCTATTCCTACGCCGCGACCTTTGAGGTCCTGGCAAACTAACGCGCAGCCCGCCGCGTATCCTGGCGGGCTGTTTTCCATCAGATCAGTGCAAATGATACCTATTCGCAGCTGAGGGGGGCATCCTTCGGCCTGCTTCCTCCCCCGGACGCCCGAGCGGCGGCCCATGCAACCCAAGGACTACGAAGATGCGTCATATCCGCAGCCGCAAGCACGCGGCCACTCCCTATCTGGCTGCCCTCGCAGCGCTTGCCGTCGTCACGCCTGCCGCGGCTCTGGCTCAGGAACATGGT
>CBIHPL010000159.1:0-7738 GCA_966212005.1 uncultured Asticcacaulis sp. | reverse complement strand
AATGCAACGCCATGGTCGCCGCCAAGCAGCGTCACAAGGCCGTCGTCCAGGTCGGCCAGTGGCAACGCTCGAACCAGCACTGGGCCGACGCCATCGCCTATGTGCATTCGGGCAAGCTTGGCCGGGTGCGCATGGTCAAGGTCTGGGCCTACCTGCCGTGGGCGCCGATCGTCACGCCGCAGCCGGACGGTCCGGTACCTGCGGGTGTCGACTACAATATGTGGCTAGGGCCCGCGGCCGAACGCCCCTTCAATCCCAACCGCTTCCATTACAATTTCCGCTGGTACTGGGACTATGCCGGCGGCCTCATGACCGACTGGGGCGTCCACCTGATGGACATGGCCGTACTGGGCATGAAGGCGGGCGCGCCGAAATCGGTTATGGCGCTGGGTGGCAAGTATGCCTATCCCGACTCCGCCGCCGAGACGCCGGACACCCTGTCTGCGCTTTATGATTACGGAGACTTTTCGCTTCAGTGGGAACACAGCCAGGCCATTGGAAACGGCTATTACGGCCGCGAACATGGCGTCTCGTTTATCGGTGAAAACGGGACCCTGGTCGTTGATCGCGGCCAGTGGATGGTCCTGCCGGAAAAGGCCGACAAGACCGGCACGCTCAAGATCGAAGCCATCGCACCGATAAAGCCGTCCGACAACGGGCTGGAGAAGCACGCCGCCAACCTGATCGCCTGTATCAAGGACCGGTCGCTGACGCCGAACTGCACCATCGAGGACGCGGCCAATACCGCCATTGTCTGCCAGATGGGCAATATCGCCTACCGCACCCGCGACAAGATTTTCTGGGACAAGGCCGCCGGCCGCTTCGGTGACAATGCCGAGGCAAACAAGCTGATCACCCCGACCTACCGCGCGCCCTGGAAGCTGCCTCCGACGGCGTAGCTACTTCTCTTCGACCGCCAGGGGCTGCTCGTCTTCATTGAGCAACTCCGGCGGCTTTGATGTCCGGAACAGCGTATCGACGCCATGCGGCTTGGCGCGCCAGTACTGCGGCGGACCGTCAATCTCCGCGCCCAGTTCCACGGCGGCATGCCACGGCCAGCGGGGATCATAGAGGATGCCTCGTGCCAGAGCGACGAAATCGGCCTTGCCCGTCGCAATGATATCCTCGGCGTGCTGGGGCTTGGTGATCAGGCCGACGGCAAAGGTCGTCAGCCCCTTCGCCTTTACGGCCTCGGCGAACGGCACCTGATAGCCCGGTACCGAGCTGATCGCCTGACGCGGGGACAGGCCGCCCGACGAGACGTCTATCCAGTCGACGTCTCGTGCTTTCAAAGCCTCGGCGAAAACAAGCGTCTGTTCGAGGTCCCAGCCGCCTTCAACCCAGTCCGTCGCCGAGAGACGCACGCCGACAGGCTTCTCGACCGGAAACGCGGCACGGATGGCGTCGAACACTTCGAGAGGAAAACGCATACGGTTTTCCAGCGAGCCGCCATATTCATCCGTTCGTGTGTTCGACAGGGGCGACAGGAACTGATGCAGCAGATAGCCGTGGGCAGCATGCAGTTCGATCGCGTCGATGCCCAGCCGGTCGGCACGCTCAGCCGCGGCAACGAAAGCGTCGCGCACGCGATCAAGCCCTGCCCGGTCAAGCGCAAGTGGCGCGTTCTCATCATCCTTGTACGGCAGGTTCGACGCGCTCCAGGTCTGCCAGCCACTCATCTCGTTCGGCGCAATCTGGTGGCCGCCAGCCCACGGCACGTGGCACGAGGCCTTGCGCCCGGCATGGGCCAGCTGAATGGCGATGCCAATGCCGGAATGACGGCGAACGGCGCCGACAACCGGCCTCAGCGCGTCTTCCGTCCCATCGTCCCACAGACCGAGATCGGCCGGCGTGATGCGGCCGTCGGGCTCCACGGCCGTGGCCTCTATGATCAGCAACCCGGCGCCCGACAAGGCCAGATGGCCGAGATGGATCATATGCCAGTCGGTCGCCCGGCCGTCATGGGCCGAATACTGGCACATGGGCGAAATAACGATCCGGTTGGCCAGGGCCAGGTTGCGCAACGATGTGCGCTTGAACAAAGCCGACATATGTAATCCTCTCAGCTGCCGTTACCATTATCTGGTCACCGCATGCGAAAAACGCCAGAGGCCTGGTGGAAGAAAGCGGTGCGGCACTTTGTATCCCATGAGGTTTCTGCCTCCCTTGACGTACTGGAAACAAATCAGGCATATTGTGGTTACTCATCGAGACCAGCCGAGGGATAGGCCCGACGACGCTGGGGCAACCGCTGACATATTCAGTATGGTGCCAACTCCTACAGGGCTGCCCAAGCAGTTTGCGCCGTTGGCGCAGGTTGCGAAAAGCAAGAATTCCCTGATAGATGAGGAAGTCAGGTCCGCAAACGCGGGCGTACTTTCCCGTCTGGTCTTGATGACAGTATCTCGCGACCGGACACATCATGAACGCCCTGAATTTCACCGAGTTTTCCAAGCCCGACCTGATAGGCACCGATATTGTCGCCACCATTCCGGACGATTTCCGTTTGCAGAGCGGTGACAGGCTGGAGCAGAAAACCGTGGTCGCGCGCGTCTATGGACCGGAAAACGCCCCCACGGTCGTGGCTGCCGGCGGCATCTCGGCCGGCCGCGTCCTGTTCGCCAAGGAAGATACCACCGACACGGCGCCCGGCTGGTGGGAAGGCGTTGCCGGTCCCAATGAAGCGCTCGACCTCAACCGATTCCGTGTCCTGTCGATCGAGTTCGCGCCGCAGCTGCCGGCCAGCCGCGTCTACACCATCACCACCCACGATCAGGCGCGGCTTGTCCGGCTGCTGCTCGATCAGTTGGGCGTGCAAAGGATCTATTCATTCATTGGCGCATCCTATGGCGCGATGATCGGCCTGGCCTTTGCCGAGCTTTATCCGGACGATGTCGAGCGCCTCTGCATCATCTCGGCGGCGCATCGCGCCCACCCGATGTCGACGGCTTTCCGCGGGTTGCAGCGCCGTCTGCTGCAATTCGGCAAGGAGAACGGCAAGCCGCAGGAAGGCATTTCGCTGGCACGCCAGCTGGCCATGACCACCTATCGTTCCGACGCGGAGTTTTCCGAACGCTTCGACGGTGCACCGCCGCCGACCGCCGGCGGAAACTACGTTGTCTGTCAGTACTTGCGCGCGCGGGGGGACGCCTATACGGCGACCGACGTCAATCGCTGGATTTCGATGTCGGACAGCCTGGACCGTCACCGCGTCGACCCGTCAAAGATCAAGGCGCGGGTTTTCCTCGCGGCCGTACCGACCGATCGCCTGGTGCCCTATGACGACATGAAGGCACTGGACGAACAACTGGCCGACAGCGTCTTCATCGAGTTTCCATCGCTTTACGGCCACGACGCGTTCCTCAAGGAAATCGCGCTGGTGTCCGAGATCGTGCGGACATCACTCGCTTAACATTACGGCCGACAGGCCCCTCACCCGGCTTGCAAGCAAGCCACCCTCTCCCCCTAAACGGGGAGAGGGAAGTACGGCACGGACCCATGACCAAAGATTATCTCAAGGACGCGCAGCTTTCGACGCGTGTGATCAATATCGGCATCGACGCGGACCCGGTGCACGGTGCCGTCATGCCGCCGATCTACCTGTCGTCCAACTACACCTTCGAAGGCTTCGGCAAGAAGCGGACCTATGACTATGCCCGCTCGGGCAATCCGACGCGCGAAGTCATCGCCGATGTCATCGCCGATCTGGAAGGCGGAGCAGGCGCAGTCATCACCGCGTCCGGCCTCGCCGCGCTCGACCTCCTCTGGCAGGACCTCGACCGTATAGCCCCGATCGCACCGGCCGCCGTCGCCGATCCTTCCGCCGTCAAGTCGAAGCGCGTCGTCGTGCCGCACGACTGCTATGGCGGCACGCAGCGCCTGCTCAATGCCCGCCACAAGCAGGGCGTGATCGAATGCGTATATGTCGACCAGACCGATGAGACGGCGCTCGCCGAAGCGCTGAAGCCCCCCACCGCGCTGCTGCTGCTGGAAACGCCGTCCAATCCGCTGATGCGCCTGATCGACCTGGAAAAACTGATCAGGCTCGGTCACGATGCCGGCGCGCGCGTCGCCGTCGACAACACCTTCCTGTCGCCTGCCCTGCAAAACCCGATCCGCTTCGGCGCCGACTATGTCGTCCATTCGACGACCAAATATATCAACGGCCATTCCGACGTCATCGGCGGCGCCTTGGTCTGCGCCCACGAAGCCGACGTCCTGCCGATGCGCTGGTGGGCCAACTGTGTCGGCAGCACCCAGACGGCGTTCGACAGCTATATGACGCTGCGCGGCGTCCGCACCCTGTTCGTCCGCATCCGCCAGCAGCAGGAAACGGCGCAGGCCGTGGCCGAGTGGCTGGAGCAGCACCCGGCGGTCAAGGCCGTCCACTACCCGGGCCTGAAGTCCCACCCACAGCACGACCTGGCCAGGAAGCAGCAGAATGGCCCCGGCGCCATGATGTCGTTCGAGCTCAAGGGCGGGCTTGAAGCCGTCAGGGCAGTGCTGGACGTCGTCGACCTGTTCAGCCTGGCCGAAAGCCTGGGCGGGATTGAAAGCCTGATCGTCCATCCGGGCTCGATGACCCACGCCGCCATGTCCCCCGAAGCGCAGGCCACGGCCGGCATTACCGGCGGCCTGCTGCGCCTATCCATCGGACTTGAGGACGCTGAAGACCTGATCAAGGCCCTTGATCGCGCCTTTAAAGTTCTGTGAAGCGCGTAAGCTTGTCGGGATTGCGCACAAAGTAGACCGCGCTGACCTGATCGCCCGCGCGCTCGACGGTCAGCAGGTCGAGACTGCCGTCGTTGTGATGAGTCAGGACCGCCATTGCCCCATTGACGCGTAAGTATTCGGTCCTGACGACCGAATACTGGCGGAACTTCAGCCAGATACCGGTCAGGAACCGCGCCACCCGATCGCGGCCTTCCAGCACATTGATCGCCGCCGAAGCCTTGCCGCCGCCGTCGGAATGCAGGCTGACATCGCGCGTCAAAAGCGCTTCAAGCGCGGTCGTATCGCCCGATTGCGACGCCTCAAGGAAGGCCTGCATGAAGGCGCGTTCGTCGCTTTCACTGACGGCAAAACGGGCCGGCGCCGGTTCACGCTCCTGGCGCACGGCCTTGCGTGCCCGTGCGGCCAGTTGCCGGCAGGCAGCTTCGGAGCGATCCAGCGTGGCTGCGATGTCGGTAAAGCTGGCGCCGAAAACGTCATGCAGCAGGAAGGCCGCACGTTCGAGCGGGCTCAGGCGCTCGAGCGCATAGAGAAGCCCGATCGACAAGTCGTCAGCCATATCGCCTTCGCCTGCACGCGCCCCCGTGAAATCGGAAATGTCGTGCAGCGGCTCCGGCAGCCACGGTCCGACATAGGTCATGCGCTGGCGGTGCGCCGATTTCAGCACATCGAGACACAGCCGCGTCACCACGCGCGTCAGATAGGCGCGCGGGGTGTCGACATCGTCGACCTCCCGCACGCGCAGCGCCGCCTCCTGCACCACATCCTCGGCTTCCGCGAGGGTGCCGAGCATGCGGTAGGCAACGCCGATCAGATAGCGGCGATGCGTCTGGAGGTCGTTGAGCAGGCTCAAGCGGCTTTATCCTGAGGATGGACGGTCCGCAGTCCGACGGAGATGCGGTTCCAGCCGTTGATCTGGGCGATCAGGAAGGTCAGGTCAATAATCTCCTTGTCGCTGAAGTGCGCTTTCAGTGCCTCGTAGTCGGCGTCGGGCGCGTGGGTGTCCGGCAGGTGGGTCAGGCTTTCCGTCCAGCGTAGCGCGGCCTTTTCGCGCGGTGTGAACAGGTTCGATTCAGCAAAGGCGCTCAACAGCAGCAGGCGCTTTTCGGTATCGCCGTCCTTGAGCGCCTCCAGGCGGTGCATATGGATGCAGTTGGCGCAGCCATTGATCTGCGAGGCGCGCATCTTGACCAGATGGACCAGGATCGGGTCGAAGCCGCTCTCCTTGATATAGGTTTCCAGAACCGCCTTGGCGGCGAAGGCTTCAGGGGCGATGGCATAGGCGTTTACACGTTGCGACATGGCTTTCTCCTTTATGTCTGACTGTATGACGAGGCAGCGCGGCGGCGTGTGACAAACCCTGGAAAAAATTTCACTTGCCAACGCAGTGCCGTGTGAGACCGTGGTGCAAATCGCCAATGGGGGAGTTCGATATGCGCATTCTGACAGGCATTATTGCGTCGATCATGCTGGCTGCAACCGGGGTCGCCGCCCAAGCAGATCCCGTAGACGAGGTCTTCAAGGCCGAAGAGGCGTTCGACGCCTACACGGCCGAACACGGCATCACCGAAGGCTTCCATGCCTATTCGACACCCGACGCCATCGCCTTCCGCCCCGAAGCCGTGCGCATTCATGACCGTCTGGGCGAAGCGATCGCGAAGGGCGAAGGCGGCAAGGATGCGCCGTCGAAGCTGCGCTGGCGGCCTTATCGCGTCGCTGTCGCTGCGTCGGGCGACATGGCCTGGGACATGGGGCCATGGACCATCGACGGCACGGACCGCGCCGGCTGGTTCTTCACCATCTGGCAAAAGCAACCCGACGGGCGCTGGCTATGGTCGCTCGATACGGGCGCCGGCCCTGCTCCCGCCGGCAAGCTTCCGCCCGCCGGCGCCCGCGAGACCCTTGGCTTCAGGCATGCAGGTCCCGCCGATCCAGACCCTGCCAATTCGGTGGCGAGACGCGACGCCGAACTGAACGCCGCCCTCAGCGCCAAACCGGCGGCCGATGTCTATAAAAGCTTCAGCATCCCGGACATGACCTATTTCGGCGGAGGCGCTGTCCCGGCGACCGACAGGAAAGCTGTCAAAGCCCTTCTTGGCGCCCGTCCTCAGCAAGGCCTGACCTGGACGACCATCGGCACGGGCCGGTCCGCGGCAGGCGATATGGTCTACACCTACGGGCACGTGAAGGATGCGGCCGGCGCGTATCTGGGACACTACGTCCGGGTATGGACGCCGATCTCCGGCTGGCAACTGAGTGTCGATATCTACAATTCCGAGAAGTAGTTTCGGGTCAGGCCACTTCGGCCTTGCCATGGCACGTGACAGCGATACAAATCGCCGCAACGGAGCGTAAGACTCTGCATGCCGCAAAAACTCTACTCCCGAGGAGATGCTTTATGGGCCACATGCCCCCCTATTCCCCCGCCGACATCCGCTATTCATCCATGCCCTACCGCCGCTGCGGCCGGTCGGGCCTCAAGCTGCCCGCCATCTCGCTCGGCCTGTGGCAGAACTTCGGCGATATCAATCCGCTCGACACGCAACGCGCCATGCTCCGCCGGGCATTCGACCGTGGCGTAACGCACTTCGACCTCGCCAACAACTATGGCCCGCCGTTCGGGTCCGCCGAAAGCAATTTCGGCCGCATCCTGAAAGAAGACTTCCTGCCCTACCGCGATGAGCTGATCATCTCGACCAAGGCCGGCTGGGACATGTGGCCCGGACCGTACGGCGGCATGAATGGGTCCAAGAAGTACATGATCGCGTCGTTCGACCAGAGCCTGAAGCGCATGGGGCTGGACTATGTCGACATCTACTACTCGCACCGCCCCGATCCGTTCACTCCTCTGGAAGAAACCATGGGCGCCCTGGCGCTCCTCTATAAGCAAGGCAAGGCGCTCTATGTCGGCATCTCCAACTACAATGCCGAACTGACGAAGCAGGCCGCCGCCATCCTGAAGTCCGAAGGCGTGCCGCTGACCATCAGCCAGCCCAATTACAGCCTG
>CBIHPL010000158.1:0-7780 GCA_966212005.1 uncultured Asticcacaulis sp. | reverse complement strand
AACCGCAGTTCGAAGACGAATATATCCTTGGTCTTGAAAAGCGCTTTTCCAATGGCTGGACCGGCAGCGTCAACCTGATGTACCGCTCGCTCGGCGCAGTTATGGAGGACGTGGACTTTGATATCGGTTCAGATGATACGCACGACTCGTTCGCCTGCGAATATCTGTTGGACAAGGGCGATATCAGCACTTGCGGTTCCTTCGGTGGTTCGGGCTATGTCTTGATCAATCCGGGCAAGGATCTGGTTGTGACATTGGGCGACAGCTTCGGCGCTGACGCCGGCAAGGATGTAACCATCCCGAATTCTGTTCTCAACCTGCCGGAAGCTGAGCGGACCTATACCGCTTTGAGCTTTACACTGACCCGTCCTTGGGATGGCAAGTGGTTTGCTTCGGGCTCTTTGGTCCTCTCAAAGTCGGAAGGCAACATCGAAGGCGGCGTGAAGTCGGATAACGGTCAGGATGACACCGGCCTGACGCAGGACTTCGACGAACCCGGCTGGACCGATGGCTCGTTCGGTCTGCTGCCGAACCACCATGGTATCTCTTTGAAGGCTTACGGCGCTTACCAGGCAACCGACCGCCTGCTGCTCGGCGGCTCGGTTGGCATCCTGTCGCCGCGCAAGTATGGCTGCATCGGTTACTATCCTTTCGAAGAAACCGACCGTCGTGCCAAGGCAAACACCGCAACCGCTTGGTATTGCAACGGCACGCTCACTCCGCGTGGCGCGTCGTTTGATGGTGACTGGATCAACAAGGTCGATGTTTCGGCAAGCTATGATATCCCGCTGCCGGTCGGGGCGGTTACCCTGTCGGCCGAAGTGTTCAACCTGCTCGATGCTCACGGCGCTGATCAGATGAACGAGGTCGGTGAAGTCGGTGGTGTCGGCACTGCCGCTCTCAACTATCGCAAGCCACTCAGCTACCAGACGCCGCGTACCGTCCGTCTGGGCCTGAAGTACAAGTTCTAAGTACCTGTACTCCTGATAAGAAAGAGCGGCGGAAGGGTGACCTTCCGCCGTTTTTCGTTGACCATCTGGCTTTGTGACAGCACAGGAAATTAAAAGCGCATGATGACGATTCCATTATTCTTGAAGCATAATCGCGATCGGAACGTCGATCCCACTGCGCCAGAGCCAATGGTCACCGCAACGGGCGGTAGCTTGCAACTGACCTTTATCTTAACGACATGGTGTACAGAGCGATGAAGTAGGGAAGGGGCCGGCTAACCTTCCTGGACTGTCAGGGAGGTGGCTTGGCTCAACCAACGACGAAGGATGGCATTGCGGCCAATGCGCTATAGTCGCTAGGCGCCGGCACGGGGAGGCAATGGACTGCGGTCCGCTGTGCGGTCCAACCGACTAGCGGCAGACCGGCGGTCTGGGCGCCGGAACGTTCTATACAAGGACGAGACCTTTAAATGTCTTGCTGGGGACGCGGATCGCCGCGCGTCTTAAATGATGCGGTCTCCCAAACAAAAAGGGTGCGTTTCAGTCGAAACGCACCCTTTTTGTTTGGGAGGCTGTGACCTGTGATCAGCGCGTGCTCTCTTCGTAAGCCTTAGGCGCCAGAACCGTTGCGCCTTCTTCGCGCAGGCGCTGATCGGCGATTTTGTCCATGACCGCTTCGGCCTTGGGATCGCTCATTGCCCAACCAAGGAAGGAGAGGGTGCGCAGGCCCGACGCCGCCATTTGCAGGCTGGTGGTCAGGCTGCCAGCTGAGCCGCCTTTACCCGAGCCGGAATAGGTGACCAGCCGGACGTCGGCCGAACGGTCGATTTTCGCCAGGGCCTTGGCTTCGTCGACGGCGGTGTAGAAACCGCCAGTCTTGTCCACCAGGTGAATGCCCTTGGCTTGTTCTCCCGTCCATACCCGGCCCTTGGCAATTTCCTGGACCTGTTCGACAGGGATTTTGCGGTTGGACGCGACGTGGACGATGAAGCCGTTGTAAATCTGATCGATCCAGGCGGACAGCGCCGCACGCTGGGTCGGAGTAAACCCCTTGGCCTCACTGAAAGCTGAGCTGTAATCGCCGCCGACAGCAATATCGCGGACGTCGACGCCAAGCTTGCTGAGGCCGTCGCCGATGGCGAACTTGCCGCCGAAGACGCCGATCGAGCCGGTCAGGGTCGAAGGATTGGCAACGATCGACGAGGCGCCGGCCGATACCCAGTAGCCACCCGAGGCCGCATATTCCCCCATCGAGACAACGACGGGCTTGCCGGCTTCCTTCGCGGATTGCATGGCCGTTGCGATCTGTTCGGACGCTGTATCCGACCCGCCGGGCGAAGAGACGCGGAAGACGATTGCCTTGACCTTCTTGTCCTTGGCCGCCTTGTGGAAGGCTTCGGAGACTTCGTCCGACATCATGTTCGGATCGCTGCCGAAGCCGCCTGCCTGCTTGCCGGTCATGATGGCGCCTTCGCCGTCGATCACAGCGATGACATCGCCCTTGGTGTCGGGGCTCAGGGTGCGCTGATATTCACGCAGATCCATGACCTTGGCGTTTTCGCCGCGCTTGAGTGCTGCCGCCTCGGCATCGTGCACCTGCCCGAGATGGCTGACCAGACCCAGCTGCTGGGCCTGTTCGGCGCCGTAAGGCCCGGCTTCGATGGTTTCCTTGAGCTTGGCCGGGTCGATGCGGCGGTCGTGCGCGATGGTCTTCAGTGTGGTGTCGTAGATGCTGCCCATCCACGACAGCTGTGCTTCGCGGTGCGCAGGCGTGTAATCGTCATAAAGATATGGATTGACGGCGTTCTTGAACTCGGCGCGCTGTTCGTACTGGGCGTTGATGCCGTATTTGTCGAAAGCCCGCTTAAGGAACATGGTCGAGGTGGCGATGCCGGTGACCTGGAACGACGACCGCGGCTGCATCCACAGTTCGCTGGCCGACGACCCGACCATGTAGGACGAGATCACCATGGTGTCGGGGTAGAGGCCCTGGCTGTGGGCGATGACCGGCTTCGAGGCACGGCGGACGTAGATGATGGCGTCGCGGATTTCTTCGGCGGCGGCGGGCGACATGCCGCCTTCCGGCAGACGGACGAACACGGCCTTGACGTGGACGTCGTCGGCGGCGCGATGCAGAACCTGCACCGTTTCCATGGTCGACATCGATCGTCCGGTCAGGAAGTCAAAGGGTTGCGACCGCGTCTGGTCGGTCATCTTCTCGCGCAGATCGAGTGACAGGACGATGTCGCCGGTCGTCTGCGGCTTCGAGGCGCCGGCAATAACAGCGATCAGGACGATGGGCAGGCCGACCAGCACTATGATCAAGGCCGTGATCGCAGCGGTCAAGGTGATGAAAAACTGCTTCATGCGAACCCGGTGTCCCCTTAGTATTTGCCGTGGATCAAACCCGCGGCACCCCCGTCACGCCGAAACGACGCGTCCGGTTAATACAATAATCGTTAATGCGCGAAGGTCAAATGAAGTCGCTGTCATTTCTGGCGGAAAGGCCATCAAAAACAGCGATTGTGACTGCGCTACACCACATAAGCGATATGCCGAAAAGTGTGCAGCGGTTTTCGGCAGAATATCGCGTCAGAGAAAGCCTAGCAGCAAAGGGCTAAAATTTCGTACGGCCCGGAAAACTCAGACGTTTGGGCTGATCGTGGACGTGGGCGTCGTGGCCAAGGCAGTGCGGGCAGGACCGGCCCTTGACATAGGCCGGGCTTTGCTGGTCCTCGGCGGTCAGGGCATGGTCGCAGTAAAGGCACAGGACGGCGGTCTGCGATGGTTTCAGGTCGTGGTCGACCGCGATTCGCTCATCGAAGACGAAGCATTCGCCTTGCCACAAGGATTCGGACTTCGGCACGTCTTCAAGATATTGCAGGATGCCGCCTTGCAGGTGGTAGACGTCCTCATAGCCCTGATCGATCAGCCACGAAGTGAATTTCTCGCAGCGAATGCCGCCGGTGCAGAAGGTGGCGATCTTTTTATTCTTAAAGCTTTCAGCCTGTTCACGCGTCCAGTTCGGGAGGTGCTTGAAGTTCGGGATCTGTGGGTCGATGGCATTTTTAAAAGTGCCGAGATTGACCTCGTAATCATTGCGGGTGTCGATGATGACGACGTCGTCGCGGCTGATCAGGGCATTCCAGTCGGCCGGGCTGACATAGTGGCCGAAGCGCTCCATCGACACCGGCTCACCCAGCGAAATCGTCTCTTTCTTGAGACGCACGCGCGCCTTGCCGAAGGGCTGGAAGGCGGCATAGGACTCCTTCCACTGGATCGGTCCGCCGACGACGTCGTCCTGCAAATAGGCCAGAAAAGTGTCGATGGCCCCACGCGTGCCGGAAATGGTCGAGTTGACCCCTTCGCGCGTGATCAGCAGTGAGCCCTTGATATCCAGGGCTTTCAGGCGATCGAGCAGCGGTGCCTGCATGGCCTCGAACTGCGGAAACGGGAAGAAATGATAAAAGGCAGCAATCACAAATGGCTGCGGCGGGGAACCTTGTTCAAACATGGGCGGCTGATAGCATAAATCAGAGATATCGCCAATCGCGGATAAAGGCGGCCTGGCCATGGCGGATGCCGTCGTAATCGATGACATTCCACAGGACGGTGTCCCGGATTTCGAAGCGCCGGCCCTGGCTGGAGATACGGATCGCGGAATAGCCGTCGACAAAGCCGTTTTCAGCGACGCTCCTCAACGACCGTTCGCGGTCGGTCTGGACATCAGGCTGCGGTTCGGCACTGTGACGCGAGGGCAGGCGGGTAAAGGCGTTCCAGTCCATCTGCCACAGGTCAAGCGCCGTTGCATTGGCGTAGCGGAAGATCGGGTCCGCTTCCATGCCGTGCGAGACGACGGCAACCGGGGCGTTGAACATCGCCAGGGCCAGGTCCATGGCGTCGAGTCGCCGGGCGCCGGCCAGGATATCTTCACCGGTAAAATGATGAAAACTGAATGCCATCAGGGCATTATAGTTCGCGACGTCTTCGCTGAGATGGCTCATGCGATGGCCTGAAGGAAGGGCAGGATGTGGTCACGGACGGTCGTGCCGGCATCATACTGCAGGACGAAATGCGGCGTGGGCACACGGGCGATTGTCACCGCATTGCCTGTACGTGCGACCAAGACGCCATGGGCGGCGGAGATAAGTTTGTCCTCGCATCCTTGCAAATAAAGGATGGGCATGTCGAGCTGCGCCAGCGGTTTGGTAACGTCACAGGTCGTAACGGCCTTGATACGGTCTTTCAGGACTTCAGGACTGGGCTTCGACACGGCCTGGAATACCTTCCACGTCAGTTCGTGGTCACCCGGACGCAGCAGTACCGATTCCATGACTGGCAAGGCGTTGGTGTTGAGAAGGCCCGGCAGGGCTGGGCCGAACAGCCCGCCAAACAGCGGAAATGGATTGCGGGCGAAACTGGCGGCCAGAATCAGGCCTTTTGGCTTCGGTGCTGCCTGACCCGCCAAAAGAATTGCCAGGGGGCCGCTGAACGATTCGCCCACCAGAACATAGTCGCCGTCCGGCATCTGGTGCTTGAGGTGATCGGTCAGTGCCGCATAGGACTGCGGGCCGTGCTCAGGATAGGTCAGCACCATCGTCTCGGCCTTGCCTTCCAACGCGTTCACGAGATCGGCAAAGAAGATTCCGCTGCCGTCGAGGCCGGGAAGTAGGACGCATTTCGGCAGGGTCGGCGTGGGCATGAGGTCCAGAGTAAAAGGCTGTTGAAAAAGTTGCCGGAAAACACAATCAAGGGATTGCGTTGGCCGGAACCTTGCGCTATCTCACCGCCTCTCCCGGCGCAAGCCCTTGTGGTTCAGCCGGTGAGGCCAGCTTTTGCTGGGGAATGGTGTAATGGTAACACTCCGGTTTTTGGTACCGTCATTCTAGGTTCGAGTCCTAGTTCCCCAGCCACTTCTTCTTCCTGCATTGTCTTATTGTCTCGCGCGGAAAGCGCTTGGTGTGACCTGCTCCATTTTCAGGAAGAATTTGCCGAAATTTGTCGGCTCGTCAAAGCCCAGATAATCCGAGATCTGCGAAACATTCATTGCGGTGTGGTGCAGCAGACGTTTGGCTTCTGCCATCAACCGCTGCTTTATGAAGGCCTTGGCGCTGATGCCTACCATGGCTTGTGTCGCCCGGCTCAGGCTCTTTTCAGAGCATTTAAGTAAACCGGCGTAGTCACCTAGGCCGTGCCAATGCTGATAGTGGACTTCCACGGCTTCCCGGAAGTCGATAAAGCGTCGAATATCTCCGGACGTATTGGCCTGCAGAAGGTCCTGCCCACGGCGTATGAGGTTAAGCCGGACCAGCAATACCTGTAGTTCAATCTTCAGGAGGGCATGACGATCGTCACGGAGATTTGGCGCATTGGCGTCCTGAAGCATCCGACTGATGGTTTCGGCAACGGCCAGCAATTCGCCGGCTTGCAGGTCCAGATAGATTGGCATGGCCTCGAGGTTTCGAAAGACCGCGCGATCGTCCATGGAGGTGTGGCCTTCCGGAAGCAGGAATTGCGGCTTGAATATCACGATCCATCCCTGCCAGGGATGGACGGTATCGTACCGTTGAACCTGGCCTGGCCGCAGTGTCAGAAAGCTCCCGGCTGTACACGCGTAGACTTCGGAGTCGATTGCGTGGTGGAAATTGCCATCTGTCACACAGATAAACATGTGAAAGCCGATACGCCCGGGCGCGCCTAATGTCTCGACCGACGCGCGCCGCCGCAACTCTGTTGCCGTCAGTATCTCGATGTCCAGTCCATATGACCGCCTGGATCTATATCCAATCGTCGTTACGTCGCGGGATGTCTGCTTGGTACGGGGCAATTTTTTGTCCGTTTTTTACCGGCAATCAATGCGCCTGTACCTCGAACGCCGTCAAGCCGCGGCGCATAGTTTCGGTCTCAACGGGAGTTTCCTCATGTCGCCTGCGCTCAACCGCCGGATCGTCCTTAGCTTTGTCATCGCAGGCGGTGTGGCGCTCTATACCCATTCCGCCTCCGCGAAAGCGGCCAAGAAAAAGGCTAAAACATTCATGTCTCAGAAGCAAAAGGTCGCCGACCTGCTCAAGGCGATTGAAACGGGTGCCAGCGAACCCGTCGGCTACATCAATCCGGACCGCTACATTCAGCACAATCTGGCTGTTGCCGACGGTCTCGCCGGCTTTGGCGCATTGCTTTCGCAACTGCCAAAAAACTCCGCCAGGGTCAATACGGTCCGCGTGTTTGAGGACGGCAATTTTGTTTTCGCGCACACCGACTATGATTTCTTTGGTCCCAAGGTCGGCTTCGATATTTTCCGCTTCGAGGATGGAAAGATTGTCGAGCATTGGGACAACCTTCAGAACAAGCCCCAGACGCTGAACCCAGGCGGCCACACCATGATCGATGGCCCTGCGACGGCCGTGGATCTCGATAAGACCGCGGCGAACAAGGCGCTCGTCAAAGCCTTTGTCGAGGATATTCTGGTCGAAGGCCGCATGGAGAAGCTTGCCGGCTATTTCGATGGCGACTCTTATGTGCAGCACAACCCTGATATCGGTGACGGCCTCTCAGGGCTTGGCGCGGCGCTGCAAGCCATGGCCGCCGCCGGCATCACTATGAAGTATGACACGGTGCATAAGGTGCTTGGCGAAGGAAACTTTGTCCTTACGGTGAGCGAAGGCGCGTTCGGCGGCAAGCCTACGGCTTTTTACGACCTGTTCCGCGTGGCGAACGGCAAGATTGCCGAACATTGGGACACGATCGAAACCATCATGCCGGAGAGCGATCGAAAAAACGCCAACGGCAAATTCAATTTTTAACTGCTCATCGTGAACCTGCGGGCAGGC
>CBIHPL010000157.1:0-7800 GCA_966212005.1 uncultured Asticcacaulis sp. | reverse complement strand
GAAAGGCGAAGCGCAGGGCCGGGAAGCGGGTCAGCGCGCGGCCGAGGACGCCAGCGCGGCCAGATTGGCCCGGCTGGAAAACGGTATTCGTCAGGCGCTGGATACCTTCGTTCAAACCTTGTCCGGACTGGAATATCTGGCGCCGGCCCTGGCGCGTGAAAGCCTGGCCACGCTTATCGGTCACGGCGACACGCGTGCGGAATTGGTAACCGCCACGGTTGGGCGGCATCTCAGGACTCTCGAGGCGCATTCCGTTCTGCACGTCGAGGTGTCACAGGTGGACTTCCAGGACGATACAGCCCTGGATGCGTTGATGCAGGCGCTAGGCGTGCCTGGCCTTCGCGTCAAGGCGCAACCCGGCCTGAAGAGCGGCGATTGCAGGATCCAGTTGAAGCTCGGCTCGCTGGATGTCGGACTGGATCAGCAATGGGGGCGCCTGGGCGCCATGCTGGCGCAGATGGCGGTGCCGCCGGGGGGGGCGCCATGACTGAACACGCCTTCCTTGAGCGCGTCCGCACGGCCGACCTGATCGGGCGCATGGGCCGGGTTCAAAAAATCCTTCCCACCTACATCGAGGCCGATGGCCCCAATGTTCCGCTGGGAACGCTGTGCCACGTCGAGGCCGTGGAGGGCGCCGGCGCCATGGGGACGGCGCGGCTCCTGGCGGAAGTCGTCAGCGTAAATGTGAACTCCGTAATCCTTGTGCCGTTTGAAGACGGCGTCCGGACCTTTTCCGGCGCCCGCGTGGAAGCGTGTCCGGACATCGAGCGCGCACCGGTCGGCGATGCGCTTCTTGGGCGCGCGGTCGATGCGCTTGGACGGCCCCTGGACGGCAGGGGGCGTGTCGTCAGCGACTGCGTCGTTCCCCTGACGCCGCCTGTCACGCCCCCCCTTGAGCGCCGTTCGCCAAAGCGTGTGTTCGAAACGGGCGTGCGCGCGATCGATGCGTTCCTGACCCTGGGCGAAGGACAGCGTGTCGGTGTTTTCGCCGCCAGCGGCGTCGGCAAGACGAGCCTGATGACGCAACTGGCCAAGCAGGGCAGGGCCGACCGTTGCGTCATCTGTCTTGTCGGGGAACGCGGCCGTGAGGTCGAGGCTCTGTGGAACGAGGGGCTGTCGGAGGAGGCTCGCGCCAAGGCGGTGCTGGTGGCGGCGACGTCCGACCAGGCGGCGGCCATGCGTGTCCGCGCCGGCGATTACGCCCTGGCGCTGGCGGAACACTGGTGCCGCGAAGGCCACCATGTCCTCTTGCTGCTGGATTCGGTAACCCGGCTGGCAATGGCAATGCGCGAAACCGGCCTGGCGGCGGGCGAGCCACCGACCTTGCGCGCCTATACGCCCAGTGTCTTCTCAGCCATTCCCAAGCTGGTCGAACGCTGCGGGGCGCTGAAGTCCGGCGGCGCCATTACCAGCATCATGACCGTGCTGAGCGAGTCGGATGACATCGACGATCCGATCTCCGAAATGCTCAAATCCCTGCTGGACGGCCACATCATCCTGTCCCGGAGCCTGGCAGAGCGGGGGCATTTCCCGGCGATCGACGTGCCTCGCAGTATCAGCCGCCTGTCGAAGGATCTGATGAGCGAGCAGCATGGCGTCGATGCGCAAAGGGCTGTTGCGCTGCTGAGCACGTTTGACGCTTCGCGCACCCTGATCGAAAGCGGTGTCTATGTGGCTGGCTCCAGTGCCGATATCGACCAGGCGATTGCCCGCCGCCCGGCGCTGATGCAGTACCTGCAGCAGAAATCGACTGAGCGCACAGGACTGTCCTCCGCGACGGAAACCCTGAAAACCCTCATGCTGGGGCAAAGACGATGAGATCGCGCAACGACGTTGAAATCCTGAAGGAGATTCAGCAGATATGCACCGTCCAGCGCATGGGCGTCGTGTTCGAAGTCGAGCGCGCCAACGCCAGGGTTCGCGAACTGAACCGGAAGCGGGACGCTGAAACCGAGGTATTGCGCGCTTCCCACGCGGGGTGGCAGGAGGCAGTATCCGGGCCGTCGTTCCAGTTGGCGGCGTCGGCCTTCTGGGCGGCGGAGGTGCTGGGTAATCAAAAGGCTGTCGACGGGACGCGGGCCGAGATTCGTGATGCCGAGGCCGACCTTTCCAAACTTGGCGAGATCCGGACCGCGATGACGGCGCGCTGCGACGCCGTGGCGGATTTGACGCGCATGGCCCGGCGGACGGAACAACGCCGGCGCGACGAAGCCGCGCTTGACGAACAGATAGGCCGCACGGCGGCCGGATGGAGGTCGGCATGAAAATCGATCCTGGAACACGTCACGCGCCGATGGAGCCGGGCACACCGGTCTCGCACCGGAAATCAGGCTCTTCTTTCAAGGAGCTGTTCGGAGACGGCGAACAAACCCTGTCCGGACAGCACGCGGTCAGCTTCGACGGCGCAGGCCTGCTGGGCGTGGGGCAGGGGAGAGAGGCTGAGGCAATTCCGGCAGGGGCGTCGCATGCCGAACCCCCGTCGAGGCGACCCGTATCCATGGTCCGGAACGCGTTGCCTGAAGTAAAGACTGCCTCTGCGTCCACGACGGAAAACGACCCGGCCATTACGGTGAAGGACGGCGGCGATCCTTTGAGCCCTCTTCTTCGCGCCCATGTCCCCGTGGCCCATTCGCACCCGAATCTGATCCAATACGGCGTCGCCATGAGGTCCGCCATGACGGCCGCCGGGAGTGGCAGCCAGATGCCGGCGGCCCGCCCTCTGCCGGTAAAGGTCCCATCCGTACTCGGTGATATCGCGTCGCCGCCGCAGTCCATTGCCGCCCCAGCGCGCGCCGGAACGCTGGATCGAGCCGATCGTGTTGAAACACCGGACCGTGCGCAGGCTGAGCGCCAAACCGACGAAGCCGCTCCGGAGCCGCAAGCCGAGACCGCCTCCGAGGCGGTGAGCGTTATCGTATCGGATGACAACGACAATGTTCAGGTTATCGCGGTATTGCCCGACGTGAGCGACGATGCTCGCCGGCAGGTCCGCGAGGCGGCCGAGGATATAGCGCGCGCCACGGGCGTCGGAATCGGCGGTTTTTCCCTGAATGGCACCCCCCTTATTCATAACCCCGGATCGGATCGGAGGACCTCATGGCGGTCTCACCTGTAAGCGCAACGTCGAGCCAAAGCGCTTTCGGCCTGGATTTCAAGTCGCTGCTGCAAATCATTCTGCAGCAACTGACCTATCAGGATCCATTGAAGCCGATGGACAACTTCCAGTTCGTCTCTCAGCTGGCGCAGTTCTCACAACTGCACCAAAGCCAGACCCTGAACGACTCCATTTCCAATCTGCTGTCCACCCAGGCGTCGTTCCAGGCGACGGGCCTTCTTGGCAAGACCGTGGATTTCGTACCCGACGGCACCACCCGTCTGGTCGGCGTCGTGAAATCCGTCACGTTTTCCAATGGTCAGCCGGCCCTGACCATTACGACCAGTAATGGTCAAACAGTCAGCAATGTGGCCATGACCACCATTGTTCAGGTCCAGTAGAAGGGGAACCGATTATGCTTGGCGCGATATTCATTGGCCTGAGTGGCATGCAAGCCTTTTCGAAGGGGCTGCAGACCATCAGCAACAACGTGGCGAACCTCGACACGCTCGGATACAAGACGACGACCGTCACCTTCAGTGACATGTTCGGCGAGCATGCCAACGGCCTGTCCTATACCAACGGCGATACCAGCGGCTCGACCGGCAACGGGGTCCGGCGCGACGCAGACCGGATCGACTTCCGCGCCGGCACAGCGCAGCAAACCGGCGGTGCGCTGGACCTGGCGATCCAGGGGGGTGGCTTCCTGGTCGTGCGCAATGAGCTGGGTGATACCTTCTACGTCCGGACCGGCCAGTTTTCGGTCGACACCAAAGGGTACATCACCACGGCGAACGGCAGCCGCCTGACCGTACTGAATGCGCAGAACCAGCCTGAGGTCATCAATGTCGACGACAAGCGCACCAACCCGCCCGTCGCGACCAAGACCATTACCTTCTCGCAGAACCTGTCGGCCTCGGAAACCACGGCAACGGTCTCCAACATCTCCGTTTTCGACAGCAACGGCGCGCCGCAGGTCTGGACGGCGACTCTGACCAAGGGCGCCGTCACCGGCTCGACCGTGGAATGGACGGTGACGATAAAGGACCAGGCCGGCGCGACGGTCGGGGACGGCAAGATCAGTTTCAACGGGGGCCTCATCCAGCCGGGATCGTCGTCCTTTACCGTGACAACGACGCCGAACGGTGCCAGCGCCATGTCGGTCACGCTCGACTTCGGCACCGTTACCTCCTTCTCGGCCGGCACAACCAATACCCTGCAGGCCTCGAAGATCGACGGCAACGGGGTCGGCAGCCTGACCAGCGCCACGGTCAATGCCAAGGGCCTGCTGGTCCTGACCTATTCGAATTCACAAACCAAGGAACTGGGTCCCGTCGCCCTGGCCGATTTCCAGGACCAGCAGGAGCTGGTGCGCGTCGGCAACGGACTGTTCCGGTATGCGGGCGGGGACGGAAAGCTGGAATACAAGGCCAGCGCCACCGGCGGCATCGGGACGATTCAGTCGGGCCAGGTCGAAGCGTCCAACGTCGACCTGACGGCCGAGTTCGGCAATCTGATCCTTGTTCAACGCGGGTTTGGCGCTTCGTCGCAGGTCGTCAGCGCCACCAATGACATGATCCAGCAACTGTTCGGCATGCGGGGTCACGGGTGATCCAGGACGTCCGTGAATGGCTTCCCTTCGGCGTCGTCACCCATGACGCGGTACGGCGTGCGATCGAGGGTGCGATCACCCGGTGGCACGACCGCTGGTTTGCCGCGCCCTGCCTCTCGGTGTCGGACATGGTCGCGGTGCCGGAAGCAGGGTGGATTGACAGCGAGGACGGCGACTGGCGCATTCATTGTTCCGCCGTGGCGATCCGCGCGCGCCGCCAGGCCCTGTCACGCCTGACCGACGCCGTTCTGGACATGGAGAGCGAAGGGATCATTCTGACGGACGCGGACCGGTACGTCGTAAGAGGCCTGGAACGAAAGATCATCGAAACCCTGGCCGCCGAGGTCGAGCGGGCCTTCGGCCTGCCGGGTGAGGTGAGCGCTCAACGCCACGACATGCTGGCGGGCGATGGCGGCCTTCTGGTGCATCTCAAGGATTCGTCGGGCCGGGAGCTCCTGACCGTGGGCGTTCCTACCGAGATGACCCTGCCGGTCGTGAAGGCGCAGCTTGAACCGGCTGCGCCGTCGCGGGAGCGGCTTCAGCCGCTGGGGGCCGCCCTCGGATCGGCAAATGTCGCGATGGAGGCCGTTATCGGAAGGGTTCAGCTTACGCTGGTGGACCTGAACAATCTGAGTGTCGGTGACGTTCTGGTCCTCGACAGTTTTGTAGATCAGCCGGTGGATATCGCATCTGCGGTATCCCGCCAAATTTTCGCACGCGCGCAGCTGAGCCATGTCGAAGATGGCGTCGCGCTGGTTTTTTAATGCCTGAACACCGGGAAGATTATGAGTAACCGAACTGAGAGTAAACACGCCGGAGAGGCTGCCGCCGCGAAACCCCAGGCGAACGGAACGCAGACGCGCCTGGAAGGCCGACCGGTCATTTCCGTGGACTCCCCTATTTTCAAGGACGTCAATGTCGTCCTGAATGCCGCGTTGGGACGGGCCGACCTTTCCGTACAGGAAGTCCTTGCGCTCAGGACCGGCTCCGTGGTCCGGCTGGACGCCAAACTGAACGATCTTGTCGAGCTGCGCCTGAACGACGCTTTGGTCGCGCGCGGCGAAATCGTCGCCGTCGACGGCAGTTTCGCGGTGCGGATCGTGGAAATCGCGCAACTGTCATGATCCGGCCGATGATGCGAGCCGTTCCTGGAATGCTGAGTGCGGGTGGCCTGGCCGTCACCAGCCTGCCGGTCTATGCCCAAACCCTGGGGCAGGCGGGCAGCCCCGAGATTTCCTGGTGGCGGATCATCGGAGCCTTTCTCTTCTGCTGCCTGTTGGGCGTCGCGGGGGCCTTCGCCCTCAGGTATCGCATGCGCCGGCAGGGCGTGGCGGGCAAGCCCGTCGCGTTCGATCCGCGCGTCCTGACCGGCCTCTTCGAGATATTTCAGGGCAAGGCCGATAAGGGTGAAGGCGAAGCGAGGCTGAAGGTGCTGTCGACGGTTCGGCTAAGCTATCAGGTCGACGTCTCGCTTCTGGAGTGCGACGGCAAGACGGTCATGATCGTGACCAGCCCCCAGGGCGCCTTCGTCGTCAATCCCGACGGTTCTTCCACCCCGGGGACGCCGTCATGATGCGTAAGTCCTTCCTGTGTGCCGTCCTGACGGGACTGGCTGTCTGGGCTGCCTTCCCCATGTCCGCCCTGGCTTTGGATCTGGCGGCGCCGGTGGCGGGCGTGATGGCGGATTCCGCGAAAACCGCCGAGACCGTCCGCATTGCCCTGATCCTGGGGCTCATGGCGCTGATCCCGACCCTGGTCATCTGCATGACGCCGTTCCTGCGGATCGTCGTCGTCCTGTCCATGCTGCGTCACGCCTTCGGCATGCCGGAGACACCGCCCAATCAGGTGCTGATCAGTCTCTCGCTCTTTCTCACCATGCTGATCATGTCGCCGGTTGCGACCAAGGTGAACAGCGAAGCTTTGCAGCCGTTCCTGAACGGGGCAATATCGGTGCAGGAGTCGATCGACAAGGGGTCGGGTCCGATGAAGCAGTTCATGCTGCGGCAGGTCCATGACCAGGATATCAAGACGATCTATGAGATTTCCAGGCAGCCCTTGCCGTCGAAGGCGAGCGATGTCGGTCTGATGCAGCTCTCCGCTGCTTTCATGCTGAATGAACTCCGCGTTGCCTTCAAGATCGGTTTCGTGGTTCTTCTGCCCTTCGTCCTGATCGATCTCGTGGTGTCCAGCATATTGCTGGCGCTTGGCATGATGATGGTGCCGCCATCGACGCTGTCCCTGCCTCTCAAGGTTTTGATGTTCGTGCTGATCGACGGGTGGAGTCTCGTGCTTGAGGGCGTCGTTGGAAGCTTTAGATGACATAGGGCCTGCAGGTCATATGCTGTCCGGTGAAGCCGCCGGAGAGGCCGACCTGTGGCGTGTCTACAAGGCGACGGCTTCGGTCTCCGCGCGCCAGAAGCTGTTCGATCTCCATTCAGACTTTGCACGCCGGATCGCGCGGAAGCATTTTCTGGATCGCAAAAGCGGCGACATCGAACTGGCCGACCTGACCCAACTGGCGTGCACGGGCCTGCTTGAAGCGATAGATCGCTATAATCCCGAGCGGGGGGCGCCGTTCCAGCCATATGCGCGGCGCCGCATCGCCGGCAGCATCCTGGACGGCCTGGCGCATATGAGCGAACGGCGGGAGCAGATGTCATTCCGCCAGCGGTCCCGCAAGGAAAGACTGAATTCTCTGAAGGTGGACGATCCGGAAAAGCTGGATGCCGCCAGCGCAATGGCCGCATTGGTCGAGATGGCGACAGGACTTGCGCTTGGCTTCATGATCGACGGCGTCGGCATGTATGTTTCGCCGGACGAGGCGGATCACCTGACCTCGCCTTATGACAGCCTGGCATGGAAGGAAACCGCGCGGTCGTTGCGGGCCGAGATTGCGCAATTGCCCGATCCGGACGGACAGATCATCCGCTATCACTACCTCGACGGTTTAAGCTTCGGCCAGATCGCCGGGACGTTCGGCCTACACGCCAGCCTGACATTGAACGATGCCGCGCTGCGTGCCTGCGCCGATGCTCGCCCGGACGGGGCGGGATTCCATGTTCATGTGGCTGAGCACGAAGCCGACGAAGACGAC
>CBIHPL010000156.1:0-7823 GCA_966212005.1 uncultured Asticcacaulis sp. | reverse complement strand
GACCGCCTGGACCAACGAACAGCGTATCCCGTCGGTGCCGGAAGGCGCCACAGGCTTCGGGGTGCGCACGCTCGACGCCCTGGTGGCGAAATATTACGAAGGCTAAAGGCTGATGACCGATATCTGGTTCTATCATCTGGAGCGTACGTCGCTCGAGCAGGCGTTGCCGGAACTGCTCGAAAAGGTGATGAGCCGGGGATGGCGGGCCTATGTCCATGGTCTTGAGGATGACACGATTGCCGGTCTAGACTCGCATCTTTGGAGTTATAATCCGTCATCCTTCCTGGCGCATGGGCGAGAGGACGAGCCTTTCGCCGAACGCCAGCCGATTCTGCTGGGCAGGAGCGGGCAGCGCGTCAACGGCGCCCATGTCTATGTGTCGGTCAGCCCGGCCGACATCCCGGACCTTCGTGGCGCCGAGCGGGCGCTGATCGTTTTCGAAGACCGGAACGACACGCATCTGGCGTGGGCGCGCGCCCAATGGAAGCGATTGAAGGCAGAAGGATTGTCGCTGGCCTATTGGAAGCAGTCGGACACGGGACGTTGGGAGAAGATGCAATGATGCTTAAAAGGACAATTGCCCTGGGGCTTATCGCCGCCGGGCTTTATGGCTGTGCCTCGGCACCCGAAGAGGCGCCACCCAAGCGTTCGCAGCAGCCCCCGGCGGTTGCGGTGCCTTCGCAGCCATCGGTCGCGGCGCCGAAACCCGTAACGCCACCACGTGCCCCGGAGTATAAGCCGCTTGCCAACGATACCTGCGGAGCGCAAGCTTTGCAGAATCTGGTCGGCAAGCCGCGCACCGAAATTCCGGTGCCCCTCTATCCGGACAAGCGCCGCGTCGTATGTTCGACCTGCATTGTGACGCAGGAATTCCGTGCGGACCGCCAAACCATCGTCTTCGATACGGATACCGGACTCATCAAATCCGTTGCTTGCGGATAGCGGTATAATAAGCGCCGTTCCAGTCTTTTGTCGCGCCGCTTTAGTCGCTTTGCGATGGCAGGACGGCTTGGCCAATGCTACCATGGGTAGCCCGGACGAGTCGTCCGGACGAATCGCCGGATCAGCATCGGCGGGTGAGGTTTCTCATGAAAGACCCGAATCTGTTGGAAGAGCCGGCGAAGACGAGAGTCGTCGGCGGTCTGGGGCGCACTGCGCATGTCCTGCTGATCGATGACAGCCGGGGTGACGCCATGCTGGCGCGCAAGGCGCTCGGCGACAGTCGGATGAAAGCCGTGGTGACAATTGCGTCAACTGGCGAAATGGCGATGGATATTTTACGCCGTCAGGGTGAATATGTGCACTCTGTGTTACCGGATATTATCCTTCTGGATCTTAGACTTCCACGCATGAGCGGCATGGACGTCTTAAATCTCATAAAGGGCGATCCTCGCTTCAAGCATATACCGGTAATTGTGATGTCGGGTTCAGGTTCATTGGATACTATCATGACATGTTACCGGAGTTATGCGAACGCCTACCTGATCAAACCCGGAGACCTTACTCAGTACCGTACGGCTGTCGACATTATCGAACGTTTCTATCTGGAACTGGCGGCATTGCCGGTGGCGGCCTATGACTGAGCGGCGGAGAAAAGAAATGCAGGAAACCAAGCAGGTCCTTGCGCAAGCGCAGGCCGACCCGGCAGAAGAATTTCGGGATTTCGCCTATATCGTGTCCCACGACCTTGCCGGACCGGTACGGACGATCGTCGGTTTTTCCCAATTGCTGACCGAAGACGCCAAGAAGCTGACCAACGAAGAGGACCGGCTGCACCTGGAGCTTATCCTCGAAAGCAGCCAGAAACTGAACGAGATGATCCAGGGGCTTCTGGCCTTCTCGCGGCTGAACACGGTGCCGCGCGCGCCGGAGATGGTGGACCTGGAAATCACGCTGGCGCGCTGCCACATGGAATTGCAGCCGTTGATCGATGTCACCAAGGCGCAGTTGTCCTATCCACGCATGCCGGAACTGGTAGCAGATCCGCGCCGGATGTTTTCACTGTTCTTCTATCTGATCGAAAACGCCATCAAGTTTCATAAGCCGGGCGTCGCGCCGGATATCCGCATCTTTGTCGATGAGCGTCCGACCGAGTGGGAATTCTGCGTTTCCGACAATGGCATTGGTATCGACGTCATGTTCTACGACGACGTCTTCCGTCCGCTGCGCAAGCTGCATACCGATGACGCGTTTCCGGGTGTGGGCATGGGGTTGACGCTGGCGCGCAAGATCGTCCTGCAACACGGCGGGGACATGCATATCGAAGCCTCGCCATCGGGTGGGACGGCTGTGGTGTTTACGCTGGCGAAGGCGGGGCCTGCGCGCGCGTAATATTACTAGGTTTGAGCCCTGAATTTTAGACCAGAAGTAAAAGCCTGGGCCCCTTGGGCCCGGCTTTTTCTTTTGGTATCAGAAGATTTTTGGGCGGCAGACCCAACCCCTATAAGTCAAGGTGCAAATGTGACCCCCTTCTACGAAATCCTCGACGAACGCTTCCGCCACTGTATCCGCTCAAGCGCCCGCATCGAAAAGCTCTACGAAGGCTCACGCTGGGCGGAAGGCCCGGCATACTTTCCGGCCCATTGCGCACTGATCTGGAGCGATATCCCCAACGACCGGTTACTGCGCTGGGACGAGACAACGGGGCAGGTGGGGGTTTTTCGCAGTCCGGCCAATTACAGCAACGGCAACACCGTCGATCGCGAAGGCCGGCTGGTGACCTGCGAACATGGAGGTCGCCGCGTCACCCGCACCGAACACGACGGCACGATCAGCGTCATCACCGATCGCTATGACGGCAAACGCTACAACAGCCCCAACGACGTCGTGGTCAAATCGGACGGCACGATCTGGTTCACCGATCCGACCTATGGCATCGATACTGACTACGAAGGCCACAAGGCCGAGGCGGAACAGGATGGCAGCCACGTCTACCGAGTCGACACCAACGGCTCCGTCACCCGCGTGCTCGACGACTTCATCAAGCCAAACGGCCTTGCTTTTTCCCCTGACGAAACAAAGCTCTATGTCGTGGACAGCGGCCGTACCCACGTCAAGGACGGCCCGCGCCACGTCCGCGTCTTCGATGTCGCTAAAGACGGCAAGCTGACGGGCGGCAAGGTCTTTGCCGACAACGGTAATTACGACGGCCTGCGCCTGGATACCGACGGCCGGGTGTGGACCAGCGCCACCGACTGCGTCCACTGCTATGAACCCGACGGCACGCTGCTGGGCAAGATCATGATCGGTGAGCCGGTCTCCAACGTCTGTTTCGGCGGCCCCAAGCGCAACCGCCTGTTCATCACCGCAACGACCAGCCTCTATTCGGTGATGCTGGCCGTGAACGGCGCGAAGACGTTTTAGTGTTAATCGCGATATTTAGCCAAAAAAGCCGCTACACACTTTTTGGCATATCGCTCATTACCGCGCGCTCTTCGGAAACGCGGGCAGCTTCGCGATATCCGCCGGCTCGTGCTGAACAATCAGCGTCGCCTTCAGTTCCGCAGCCACAGCCTGCAACCGCGCCATGGACGCCAGCGTGTCCGCGCGGTCGGCATTGAAGGTCGGCACACCGTGCTTCTCCCACTGCGCCGAGAAGTGGACGACATCGCCCGACAACAGCACAGCCCCGGTCTTCGGCAGGCGCACCAGAAGGGCCGTTTCACCTGGCGTATGACCGGGCACCGCCAGCACGACGACGCTGCCGTCACCAAAGACGTCGCGCTCGCCTATGAGGGTTTCAGTCTTCGCCTTGCCGTTCAGCCACGGCTCGAGCGATGCCGCATCGACCGCGAACGGCAGGGGATTGCTTTTCAGGGCGGCAAAGTCGGCGGCGCCGATCAACAAGGTCGCCCCGGCAAAGCTTGAAGCCTGCCCCGTATGGTCGAAGTGATTATGGCTGAGGCCAAGATATCTGACGCTGTCCGGCTTCACGCCGATCTGCGCCAGTTGCGTCGGCAAATCGACCTTCAGCGTCGGACCGAACGCTGCCGACGGATCGGCCCTGGCACCGAGCAAGCCGGCCGGCAGGCCCGAATCCCACAGCATGTAGTCCTGTCCATGGCGGATCAGATAGCAGCTGTCGGTCAGGGTACGCGTCTTCCCCGCATACGCGAAGCTGTCCGAAAAGATGCTGAGGTCGCGGACGGTGATCTGACCGCAGTCTAGCCGCCACAGTTCAATGTCGGTGGCTTGAGCCGGCGCGGCGAAGGCGGCAGAAAGCGCGAGGAGGGCGGTAGCAAACAGTTTCATGAGGTGTCTCCCGAATGAGATGCCGGACTTAGCCTTTGCAAAGCCGCGGATCGGGCCGGGTTTGACGCGAGATGCGCCCGAAACGCTCAAGCGGAGCTTTTTTGTACACGGACCGCGGTCTACAATGCCGCCATGGACACGCAATCTTTCGAGTCGAACCTAACCCGGCATTTCGTGAATCGCCTTCAGGCGCTGTTGCCGTCTGCGCGTTCTGGCTTCAACAGTCATGCGCGCCACCTGTTCAGCTATTGCTCGCTCGATCGCGAACGCATTGCTTCGGTTCGCATGACGCATCCATCGATCCTCGTCGTCTTGCAGGGGTGCAAGGAGGTCTGGGTTGGCGACCGGATGCAGGCCTTCGGGCCGGGCGCGGTCTTCGTGCTGCCTCCGAACCTCGACCTGGAAGTGGTCAACATTCCCGGCGAAGACGGGCCGTGCCTCTACGAAGCGATGATCATGGAGGTGCCGGCCTTGCCCGCCGGCATCGCGCCGCTGGCCGAAACGGCCGCCCCTGCGCACGGCTTCGGCGTAACACCGGGCAGCGACCTGATGGAGGCGTTGATCCACGCCGCAACGGCGATCGCCGACCACGGCCAGAGCGACGCTCTGAAAGCCTTGCGGATGGCCGAGGTCCTGACCCTGATGCGGCCGCACGCTGCGGCACGCTGCCTGTTCCACGTCGGATTGGCCGACCAGGTGGCGTGGCTCATCGCCAGCCAGCCCGCACGCGACTGGACCGTGGCGGCTGTGGCCGAACGGCTTGGCCTGGGCGCTTCAACCTTGCGCAGACAACTGGCGGGGGCAGGGACATCATTCCGGGCAATCGTGGCCCGCGAACGCCTGCGCGTCGGCCGCGAGGCCATCCAGTCGGGTGCGCTGAGCGTCGCCGCGGCCGAAGCGGCGGGGTACAGTTCGCGTTCGCACTTCGCGCGGCGCTACCGCGAATATTTCGGCACCACGCCGACAGGGCGCTAACGCGTCAGTTGCGCTCGCGACGGATCAAACCCAACGATCTCTCGAATGACGATCATCGTGCGGAACGACTGCACGCCGTGGTCCGTGGTTAGTTCGCGCTGGCAGAACCGCTCGTACTCCGCCATTGAATCGACCGCCAGCGTCAGCAGGAAGTCGGTTTCCCCCGTCACATCCCAGGCGCCCTGGATTTCCGGCGCCCGCGTCATGGCGTGTTTAAAGGCGTCGGTCACGGCCCGCTCCTGACTCTTCATGGTGATCAGGGCGTGTATCTGGATTTTCGGTTCAATGCGTGTCGGATCAACCATGGCGACGTCTGCCACGATCACACCTTCGGCGCGCAGTCGCCGCAAGCGGCGCAGCACTGCCGATTCGGACAGGCCCACTGCATCCGCCGTTACGCGCGCCGGCTCAAGGTTGTTGCGGCGGGCGCGCTCAAGCAGCCTATAGTCGAAATCGTCGAGTGTGACGAAATTCGTCATTATATTTATCCTGATGCCGGTTTCAGGCGAAGATTTAGCCAAAATCGCCGGGAAACGCAAACGACATCCAGCTATAACCCGGATATGAGCCAGATGTCCGTATACAATATCCGATACCCCGTCATCGCCCGCGCTGCGCCCTATGTTGCGGTTGTCGTTGCCATGATTTCATTCAGCATTGGCGCATCGTTTGCCAAGACGCTGTTCCCTGTCATTGGTGCGCCGGCGACGACGGCCTATCGTGTCGGCCTGGCGGCGTTGCTGCTGATCGCCATCTGGCGGCCGTGGCGGTTCAACCTGAGCAAAAAGTCGCTGGGCACCATGCTGCTCTACGGCCTGTCGGTCGCCGGCATGAACCTGTTGTTCTTCATGTCTCTGGAACGCCTGCCGATCGGTCCGGCCCTTGCGATTGAATTCACCGGGCCTTTGGCTCTGGCGCTGATGCATGCCCGCAAGCCCGTCCACTTCCTGTGCGTCGGCCTGGCCGTCGTCGGTATCCTGCTGCTTCTGCCGCTGGGTGAACAAGCGCGCAATCTCGACCCAATCGGCATGCTGCTGGCAGCCGTCGCCGGCGTCTTCTGGGCGCTTTACATCGTCTTTGGCCGCAAGCTGTCTGGCACGCACCCGGGAGCATCCGTGTCCATCGGCATGGTCATCGCCGCCATCGTCATTGTGCCGATAGGCGTTGCAAATGCAGGCATCGCCATGTTCAATCCGGCCTTTATCCTGCCGGCTCTGGCGCTGGCGCTGTTGTCCAGCGCCATTCCGTACACGCTGGAAATGTTCGCCCTGCGCCATATGCCTGAACGGACTTTCGGCGTCATGATCAGCGCCGACCCGGCCGTCGGCGCTCTGGCGGGCCTGATCATCGTGCATGAGCATCTGTCGGGCCAACAGTGGCTGGCCATCCTGGCAGTCGTCGCCGCTGCTGCCGGCGCCGTCGCCACGACCAAGAAGGAAGAGGCGCAGACGCTTCCGGCGGAGTAGAGCCTATTCTCCTCTCCCCACCTGAGGGGAGAGGAAAGGCGTGTGAGCGTCAAGGTGAGGGGTTAGCCGTCGTCTGATAGGCGTGCTAAAACTAAAACCCCTCATCCGGCCCAGCAAGCCGGCCCACCTTCTCCCCTTGTCCGGGAGAAGAGAAGATACTAAATCCCCGCCTCAGCCTTCGCGGTCTCGTAAACCTCCGCGGCCTCCATCCATTCGCCTTCAAGCGCCACCAGCTTTTCCTCCAAGCGCGCCTTGTCCTTGCCAAGACTAACGGCTTCCTGTGGACGCTTGGTGTAGATGTCCGGATCGGCCAGCTTGTGATCCAGCAGCTTGATCTGGTTGCCCGTCGTCTCGATCTGGCGTTCCAGATCGTCCGCCTTCTTCTTCAGCGGCGCAATGGCGTTGCGCGCAGCCGCGGCCGCTTTACGCGCATCCTTGGTATTGACGTTGGCCGGCTTGTCCTTCGCCAGGGCTTGCGCTTCCTCACGCGTCGCCGTCTTGGCGCGTTCGATGACCAGCCTGGCGTAGTCGTCCATCGTGCCGGTATAGGACTTCACCGTGCCGTCATTGACCAGCCACGGCTTGTCGGCGACCAGTTCGATCAAGGACCGGTCGTGAGTGATGATCAGCACCGCGCCTTCGTAGTCGTTCAATGCATCCAGCAAGGCCCGGCGGCTGTCGATATCCAGGTGGTTGGTCGGCTCATCCAGGATGAGCAGGTGAGGGCCATCCATCGCCACCATCGACAGCAGCAGACGCGCGCGTTCGCCACCCGAGAGGTCCTTGACCTTCGTCTCGACCTTTTCGGCCGTCATGCCGAATGAGCCAAGACGCGCACGGCGCCTGGACTCGGGGTCTTCCGGGCGGGCGCGGCGCATCATTTCCAGCGGCGTGTCTTCCGGATCCATGGCCTCGATCTGGTGCTGGTGGAACCAGGCGACCTGCATGCGCCGATCGCGCCACTGTGTACCATGGCTTTCGGTCAGGGCGCCGGCCAGCAGTTTCGCAAACGTTGATTTACCGGCGCCGTTGACGCCCAAAACCCCAATGCGATCATCGGGATCGAGGCGGATGTTAATGTGACGCAGGATGACGGTTTCGCCGTATCCGACGCTGGCGTCTTCCAGGCGC
>CBIHPL010000155.1:0-7851 GCA_966212005.1 uncultured Asticcacaulis sp. | reverse complement strand
GCGCCCCGCGCCCCCCCCCCCCCCCCGCGGCCCCCCCCCCCCCCCCCCCCCCCCCGGGGGGGGAGGGGGACCGCACGATTGAGCGTAGCGAATGAGATGCGGTGGTGGGGTCCTAAGCGCGGCTCAGCTTACTCTCTACGTAGCCGAAGTTCGCCGTTTCGCCGGCCTTGAGCGCGATATCAAGCGTCTGTTCTCCATGAACCAGCCGCGTCTTGATAGCGCCCTTGGCCCGGAGGGTCAGCCTCTCCGGCAGACCGTCGCGCCAGACCAGATCAAGCCCGATGCCACCGCGCGCCTTCAATCCCTTGACCGAACCATTCGGCCACGCTTTCGGCAAAGCCGGCAGGATCAGTATCTCATCGTTGTAGGACTGCAGAACCATCTCCGTCATACCCGAGGTGCCGCCGAAATTACCATCGATCTGGAACGGCGGATGAGCGTCGAACATGTTCGGATAGGTGCGGTCCGGCCCCAGCAATAACTTCAGGATGCTGTGCGCGCGATCGCCCTCCCCCAGCCGCGCCCACAGATTGATCCGCCAGGCAATTGCCCAGCCGGTCGACAGGTCGCCGCGCATATCCAGAGACTTCTTTGCGGCATTGGCCAGTTCCGGCGTGTGGCGCACGGTGATCTGCGACGACGGAAAGGCGCCATAGAGGTGTGAGACATGGCGATGGTGCATGTCGTGCGCCTCCATGTCCCAGTCGTCCTTCCATTCCTGAAGCTGGCCGGCCTTGCCGATCTGGTTCGGCACCAGCTGATCGCGCAAGATCATGATTTCCTTGCGTAACGCCTTGTCAGTCTTCAGGATCTCGGCGGCCTTGAGCGTATTGTTGAACAGGTCGCGGATGATCTGCATGTCCATGGTCGGCCCGGCGCAGATCGAGGTGCCGAACTTGTGCCTGTTCTCGGGCGAGATCGATGGCGCCGTGACCATGTAGCCTGACGCCGGGTCCTTCACCAGCGTGTCGACAAAGAACAGCGACGCGCCTTTGAGCAATGGATAGATGTCCTTCAGATAGGCGATGTCGCGGCCATAGTCGTAACGATCCCACAGGTGCAGGCACAGCCAGGCGCCGCCGGTCGGCCAGGTGCCATAAAACGCGGCATCGATCGGCGCCGTCGCCCGCCACAGGTCGGTATTGTGGTGCGTCACCCAACCGCGCGCGCCGTACATGATCCTGGCCGTCTCGGAACCGGTGACGGCGATGTCCTTGACCATGGCGACCAAGGGATCGACGCATTCGGCCAGGTCGGTCGGTTCCGCTGGCCAGTAGTTCATCTCGGTATTGATATTGATCGTGTACTTGCCGCCCCACGGCGCGTTCAACTTTTCGTTCCACAGCCCCTGCAGGTTGGCGGGCTGGGTGCCCGGCCGCGAACAGCAGATCAGCAGGTAGCGGCCGTACTGGAAGTAGAGCGCAGCGAGAGCCGGATCGTCCTGGGTCTGCGATTTGGAGATGCGTTCATTGGTCGGAAGATCGGCAAAGGCGGTGCGGCCGAAATCGACCGAAACGCGGTTGAACAGGCGCTGATGCTCCGCCAGATGCGCGGCATAGAGCTGGTCCCAGCTCTTTCCGGCAGCGGCATCGATCTGACCTCTGGTAATCGCCGTCGGATCGCCCGAGACATCGCGGAAGGATTTGTAATTGGTGGCGGCCGCCATGAAAATCGTGACACTGTCGGCGTTCTTGACGACCAGTTCGTCAGTGCCCGAGGTTTGCACGCCGCCGTGGGCCACCACACGCACGCGGCTCTCGAAGCGCAGCGCGCCATCCTTGCCGGCGTGTGGGCCGTTGCGGCCGGAAAGGACGATATCGCGGGAGCTCTCGAGGCTGACACTACCGACCTGCGGTGTCTCAAAGCCGAGCTGGAAATCGATGCTGCCGGGTTTGTCGGCAGTCAGGCGCATGACCAGGACTTGGTCGACCGGCGAGATAAAGGTCTCGCGTGTGTAATTCACGCCGTCCCGGCGATAGCTGACGGTCGACACGGCGCGCGCCAGATCCAGCTCGCGGCGATAACCCGAGGCGTTGGACGATACGCCGAATGTCAGCCACATCTCGCCGATCGTCTGATACGACACCTGGCGGATGGGATCTGCCATCATCTGCGCCTGGATCAGTTCCTGCGCTTCGACATATTTGCCGGCGAAGATCAGCCTGCGCACTTCCGGAAGCGCCGTCAGCGCCCTGGGGTTGGCGGGCTGATAGGGTGCCCCGGCATAGAGGGTGTCTTCGTTCAGTTGCAGGCGTTCGCGCGCCACGCCGCCAAAGACCATGGCGCCCAGCCGGCCATTGCCCAGCGGCAGGGCGTCAGTCCATTCGACCGCCGGCGCCTTGTACCACAGCGTCAGGTCACCGGACGCTGCCACCGGTGTCATCGTCGCGCCGATATTCGGCACGAAAGCCAGACCGCCGAGGGCGGCAACAGACGTCATCGCCGTGCGGCGCGTAACTCGCGGAGCCTTCATTACCTCAATCCCTGCATTATGCGGCGTTTTCGCCAGCTATTTAATTATTGCCAAGCCCGGCGGTGCCACGCTATCACGTCGCACATTTTCGGCAATAAAATTATTTTTAAATATAGCAACAACTCCCGCTAATGATAGCGGAAGCTGTTGCCCGTAACCCTGGCTAACGCCGGCCGAAACGACGTTGCAGGCTGGCCTTGACGCGCGCATGCGCCACTTCCGACGCCGGACGGACGAAATCGTAACCGATGTCGCGCCAGTCCGGGTGATCGGCTTCGAAACCCAGCCGCTCCAGCGTGGCTAGCGAACTCACGAAGAAATGGTGGCGATAGGGCAAAAGCACACCGCCATTGGCCGCATGGAACGCCCGTGCGTCTTCGTAGTTGTTGAACCAGGGATTGAGACTGTCGCGCAAGGACGGCCCGGCAAAGAACTCCGAGAAATCGAGGCCCGTTTGCATCTGCTTCAGGTCCGTCCAGCTGTCGAAACCGGCTTCGTCCGCCACCACCGCCAGGGCGTGCTTCAGTTGCAGGGTCTCAGGCGGGCTGCGCAATGACGCGAAACGATTGCGCGCCGCAGGATCGCCGGCACGGGCCTGTTTCAACAGGCGCGCGGCGTCGCGTTTCAACGAATCGAGGGAAGGGGTTGCCTTTTCGGGCATGAGAAATCTCCTTTGCTACCGGTCTTTTCCCCATCCCGTGAAGACCGCAAAAGAGCAGATTGTCGTACTGGATATCATCCGTCAGGAGGGCGCACGCCTTTCGCGGGGCCGGGCCGTCCTGAGCGGCCCGATGCCGCCTCATAGCCACAGTGCCGGCGAAAAGCAAGACGAGGCCCTCCACGACCATCGATCATGCATTTTTTACGCGCAAAATGAGTGAATTGCTGTAAAGAATCATCAACCAGGGTTAACTTTTCCCCAATCAGGTGGCCTCTTGCTCAGTCTGAAACCGTCGTCGCAGCGCCAGCCGGATCATGAGGCAGGTGAAATGCATCCTTCCGATCGCGGTCTCTTGTTGCGGAAACCGCCGGCCTATCAGGACCGGTGGTGGTCAACCGACGATGGTCTTCGCCTCTATGCCCGCGACTATCCGGCCAGCCCGGGCCGCGTGCGCCTGCCGGTCATATGCCTGCACGGCCTGACGCGCAATTCCGCTGATTTTGAAGACGTCGCTCCCTATATCGCCGCGCTCGACCGCCGCGTCATCGTACCCGATATCCGCGGACGCGGCCTGTCGGAAAAAGACCAGGACCCGATGAACTACCACATCTGGACCTATGCCCGCGACATTCTGGATCTGTGCGATTCCATGGGGATCGGCCAGGCGATCTTCGTCGGTACGTCAATGGGCGGACTGATCACCATGGTGCTGTCGACCCTGCGCCCGACCCTGATCAAGGCGGCCGTACTCAACGATGTCGGACCGGTCCTGTCGTCCAAGGGGCTGGCGCGCATTTCGTCCTACGCGGCGCAATCGCATCAGGTCTTCAAGAACTGGCACGACGCCGCCGTCTATATCGCCGAAGCCAATCGCATCGCCTTCCCCAACTATTCGCCGTCGGACTGGCAGAAGTTCGCCAAGCGTGTCTTCATCAAGGGCCGCGACGGACTGCTGCGCCTGGCCTATGACCCGCGCATCACGGAAGCCTTCAAGAGCGTGACGGTTACGTCCAGCACCTACGACATGGCGCCCTGCTATGTCAGCCTGGCGACCGGCCGCCGCGTCCTGCTGGTGCGCGGCGCCCTGTCGGACCTGCTGGAAGAGGCCGAAGCCGAGCAGATGGCGCTGATGTCCACCGACTTCAAACGTGTCGATATCGACTATGTCGGCCACGCGCCCATGCTGACCGAACCAACGGCGCGTGCCGCGATTACCGACTTCCTGGAGAGCCAGGGCTAAGAGCAATGCGCCAAAAAGTGTGTAGCGGTTTTTGGCTAAGCATTCCGACAAGGCAGAAACCCTGATGACGCGTACAGTCATTTTCGACAGTCCGTTCCTGCTCGGCTTCGATGACATGCGCCTGATGATCGAACGCGTCGGCCGCAGCCACGACAATTACCCGCCATACAATGTCGAGCAGGTGACGCCTGACCGTATCCGCATCAGCATCGCCGTTGCAGGCTTCACGCAGGATCAGTTGCGCGTCGAGGTCAAAGGCCGGCAGTTGATGATCATAGCGGCCAAGGACCGTGTCGGCGAAACCGAAACACGCGAATTCCTGCATCGCGGCATCGGCCTGCGCGCCTTCAATCGCAGCTTCGTGCTCAGCGATGGCTATGAGGTGAAGGGGGTGGAACTGGCCTATGGCCTGCTGCATATCGACCTGATCCGGCCGGAACTAACGGATGAGGTTCGGGTCATACCGATCAGCGTGGTCTGACTGGCTTTAAGGTTTGTCCGCAGATTGCCAGCATTACCGCGCGCTCAGGCTGCGTTGGAGTCGGCCATACCAATCAGCAGGGCATACAGGGCGTCATTGCTTTCAACGCTGCGCAGCTGATCGCGCAGGTCTTTCTGGCGCAGGACACGTGACACCTTCGCCAGGGCCCGAAGGTGCTCCGTGCCGGCGTCTTCCGGGGCCAGGAGGGCAAAGATCAGGTCGACCGGACGATCATCTATGGCTTCATAGTCGATCGCCGCCTCCAGACGCAGGAACACGCCATGCATGCGATCGAGCCCCGCCAGCGCCGCGTGCGGCACGGCGACACCCATGCCAACTCCGGTCGAGCCCAGCTTTTCACGTTCGAGCAGGGCATGATGGATCGTTGCGGAATCGAGCCCAAGCTGCCGCGCAGCAATGTCTGCGATGACCTGGAGGGCCTGACGCTTGGAATTCACGCTGACATTGCCATTGATACCATGGCGATCCAGCAAACTCGTCAAAAACATAACAAATCCATGCGCGGCGTTATAATGCTTCAGCCCCCCGGCTTGCCGGGGAGGCATTAGCCGGGCGCGCTGTCCGCGTCAACCCGCCCGGCGTGAAGTCTTTGTTACATAACGGCGGCGGACTGCGGCGGCGTCGACGTCTCAGCCTTGCCGTTGGCCTTGGCGGCCTTGCCATTTACCGTCCGTTCGGGGTCGATCCAGCCGATATTGCCATCTGGCCGGCGATAGAGCACGGACAAGCCGCCATGTGCGGCGTTGCGGAACATGATAAGCGGATAGTTGGACAATTCCAGCTCCGCGACCGCCGCCGGTACGGACAGTGTCCGCAGCGCCTGTTCGGTCTCGGCGATAATCATGGCCTGGGGCGGAGAGTCGTGGTCCATGCCGTCGTCGAATTCGTCGTCCACCTCGACATCTGCAGGCGCGCTGCGCAGCACGGTAACGTTGGCGACTTCTTCCTTGACCGGCGTGCCGTGATGATGCTGCTTTAGGCGGTTCTTATAGCGCCGCACGCGCTTTTCCATATGGTCGAGTGTGCCGGTAAAGGCCGAATGGGCGTCTCCACCGAATGCATGCGAAACAAGTACCTGGCCGGAGGCAAGCCGGACAAAACAGTCCGCCCTGAACATATATCCTTCCTTGGAAATAGTGACTTCCGCCGTGGTGCCACCACGGTCAAAATACTTGGCGATGCCGGCATTCAGCTCGTCCTGAATGCGTTGAGTGAGGGCTTCGCCGACTTCACACTGTTTTCCACTGACTTGAATTTGCATAGCGTGACACGCTCCGTTCTTCATAAGAACCGCGGCCCGCACCGGAGATATCCGGTTCCTGCATGGATGAAGCAGGCCGCCCTAGAACCCCCGGGAAGTGCCCGAAGGCCATTTTACTCTACGCCGTTCTGACCATTAAAAAAGAGCCGAGTGCAGAACATCACTCGTTTGTGTACGGGTAAAAACGATGACATAAGGATGCCATGCTGAAACCGCTTTATTTTTATTATTCAGTTGCTTGCAAGGCGACGTCAGCGCGTTTGGCGCTTGCGTTCGACCGATGACGGAATGCGCAGGGCCTCGCGGTATTTTGCCACAGTGCGGCGTGCGATATCGACTCCGGCCTCTTTCAGTATCTCGACGATGCGGTCGTCGCTGAGGATTTCGCCGGTCGCCTTTTCCCCGTCGATCAGGCTCTTGATCTTGTGACGGACGCTTTCGGCAGAATGTGCCGCCGTGCCGTCCGAAGAGGCGATCGATGAGGTGAAGAAGAACTTCAGTTCGAACACGCCGCGCGGCGTCGCGATATATTTGTTCGAGGTGACGCGGCTGATGGTCGATTCGTGCATACCGACGGCTTCGGCGACCGTCTTGAGGTTCAGGGGCCGCAGATATTCAACGCCATAGACAAAGAAGCTATCCTGCTGACGCACGATCTCAGCCGACACCTTGAGAATGGTGCGCGCGCGCTGGTCCAGGCTCTTGATCAGCCAGTTGGCCTGGCTGAGGCATTCGTTCAGGTAGCTCTTGTCCGCGTCACTGCGGGCCGCCGATGAAACCTTTGCCTGGTACTTCTGATCGATCAGGATACGCGGCAGGGTGTCGGAATTCAGGTCGATACGCCAGCCCCCCGCGGCATCCGAGCGGACAAAGACGTCGGGGACAACGGCGTGCGACGGTTCCGTGTCGAACTGGGCGCCCGGACGCGGATTGAGCGATTTCAGTTCCGAAATCATCTCGGCCATGTCTTCGTCGTCGACGCCGCATGCTTTACGCAGGGCGCTGAGATCGCGACGCGCCAGCATTTCAAGATTGTCGAGCAGAACGGCCATGGCCGGATCAAAGCGGTTGCGCTCGATCAATTGCAACTTCAGGCATTCCGGCACGGAGGTCGCCATGATTCCGGTCGGCTCAAAGCCCTGGCAGACGGTCAGGACCTTCTGAACCAGATCGAGCTCGCATCCCATACGGTCGGCGATTTCTTCAAGCGAGGCGCGCATATAGCCGGCCTCATCGACCGCATCGATCAGAATCTGGGCGATGGCCATTTCCGGCGCCGAAAAATGCGCGATCAGCGCCTGGTCGGTCAGGTGTTCGTTGAGTGTCTTTTCACGCGATAAAGACCGTTCCAGACTGTCGTCGTCGCCATCGAAACCACCGCCGCCCTTGCCGGCCTTGGACCAGTCGACCATGGGCCCTTCGCTGGCGTCCGCGGCTGCGGATTCGCGCTCGCGCACAACAGGTTCGTCGTCGCCATAGACGTCGGACGCGGACGCATCGATGTCATTGTTGGCGGCGGCCGTATCGCGGTCGGTCAGCTCCAGTTCGCGCGACTCATAGTCCTTGTCGCCGTCGGGAACCGCGTCCATTTCCTGGGTCGTGTCGGCCGGACCATCGCCGTCTTCACGCTGAAGAAGCGGATTGCGCTCCAGCTCGGCCTCGATAACGGCCTCAAGCTCAAGATTCGACAATTGCAGCAGCTTGATCGCCTGCT
>CBIHPL010000154.1:0-7864 GCA_966212005.1 uncultured Asticcacaulis sp. | reverse complement strand
GACAGAACTCGCTGGATTCCCGATCACCAACCGGATCGCCGTGGAAGGTCGCGTGATACACAGGGTCGGCCCCACAGAACGGAACGAAGGCGCAATCCTTGCACACCGGCAAGTCTTCCGCGACGGCACCAGTGGTCAGCCAACGCATAGCCTCAGACCCCAGCAGGGTATCCAAGGGCTCATGCACCGAGCCAAGCAAGCAGCGGTTGTCACCGCTTTCTGCTGCCATGCGTGCTTCGTCGGCTGGGTAGACCTGTCCGTCATAGTTGTAGACCAACACGGCGAGCCCGGCGCCTGCCGGTGAGCGCAGATCGACATAGTTCGACCCGAAGGGCGTCAGGATGTGGCGTAGCAGGATCGATGAGTAGGTCTCGGTGATCTCTATGCCAGTGGCATTGAGCTTTAGGAGATAAGCGAGCACCTTTTCGTAGAAAGCTATAAACTCGACCATGCTGTAGCCAATGGAGCGGCGGGTCTTGCCGGCGAAGCCGTGCGGGCTCATCGGCCGCAAGAACAGCGACCGAAACCCCAGGTCGAGATAGGTATCGACCAGCCGTTCGGGATGATCCAGTGCCGCCTTCGTGAGCGTAGGCATTGCCACCACACCGTCATGACCAACCACCTGCCTGACACGTTCCAGACTGTCGACTGTACGTTGCCAGCTATCGCGTGACGGATTGCGACGATAAGCGTTATGGACCTCGGCGTGGCCGTCAATTGAGGTTGAGATGTGGATGCCATGGTCACGGCAGAACGCCGCGTCATCGTGATTCAAATGATGAAGCGTCGATACCAGCGAGAAACTGATACTGCGCTGTTCGACTTGGTTACGCTCTTCGATCTTGGTCACGATGTGTCGGATTAGGTCGAAGCGTACGGTTGGCTCGCCGCCCTGAAACTCGACCGTCAATGCTTGGTTGGGCGATTCAAATACCCGCTCAACGGCCGCGTCAGCATCCTCAACGGACATATCGTAACCAGAGGCGTTCATGGCCGCCCGCGACACCTGGCAGTAGGCACAGGCATGGTCGCAGCGGAGCGTCACGACAAAAATATGTAGTGACGGACCTTCGAGCAAAAACGATTTGCGCGTCCGAAGCACAGTTGTATCCAGCCCTTGGCCGCCACGGTCTTTGCGCTCAATGAGCCCTTTGGCGACCAAATCATAGAATCGGGGATGATTGGCGTCGATACTGTCCGAGCGGAGCGCGTCAAAATCCGCAGTAGCCAGCAGGGCGTAATCCCCCTGGTCATTCGACACCATCGTGGTGCCTTCATCGTCGCCTAATGAAATCGCCCTGTACACGTGCCGCCCCTGACACTCAGCTTTTCGGCGAGTTAATCATACTCTAAAACTGACCGCCAGCAAAAGATTATATACCAGTAGCTGAGAGAGCAGAGGGATGGCGTACGCACTAAGGCCGCACTTTCGGACGCAGCTCCATTTCCGCAAGTGGCGCAGCGAAGCCCGATTGTGTTACCACAGTGAATAGGTATCGATTAAGTAGCGATGTATTCCAAGCGGTTATTAGATATAACGGTCGGCGCCAGAGCAGGGTCAATGCGAAATCCCTCCTCGGGGCGGTGGCTTTTGGTGTTTTGTTCGTGGCGGTAATAAGTCGGACCGCGAAACCGAGCTTTCCGGTATCTTAGGCGTGAGCCCGTCTATTACCGCGAATGTAGCGTCGCCCGGTCGGCAGGCGTGGCTGCGATTTACAAGTGGCAACCGGGGCGTCGCCTTGGATTGGATGCCTATGGCATTAAATGAAACCCCTATCAGTAACCGGGGCGCGAGCGGTTCTGGCAAAAATCGGCAGAACGCAAAGATTTCGCGCCGCATATGGTCTTCAGGTGTGGTAAAATATGGCAACCACGCAAGGCGGTCATGGCGGCGATCTTTCAAAAGCAAATTGTTGTTCTGACCGGCCTTGTCGAGCGTAGTGCTTCGCGGCGAGCAATAGCGGTGGCGGCTTCGGCGGCCCTGCACGCAGGTTTGCTCCTGGCTTTGTTATGGCAACCCCACGCTGGCATCCGCGGGGATATGGGCCGCACCTATGGCGCGGAGGGGCAAGGCGCTGGCTATGATCCGGTTTTGGCCGAACTGATCAGCCAGCATGCAGCACGCGCACGCCACGCGCCCCTGGCCACCCCGCCGCCGGCCGGGGGGCGCGCCCCGGGAGCGCCAGTGCCAGCCGAAACCGCGAGCGAGGCACAACTGGCGAGCACCATAGCCGTCGATACGCAAGGGTCAGCTGCCCAGGCGATCGCCGGCAGCGGTGCGGTGCCGGGTGTTCCGGACGGGAAGGACGCCCTGCTGGAACAGATCGCCCGCTGCCTGCCGCCGAATGAACGCCCCAGACTCAAAGGCGCCAGCTTGCGCATCAGCGTCGATGGCAGCGGAAATCTCACCGCCGCGCCCCGGCTGGAGGTCGATGTGACGCAATTGACTCAGCAGGAACTGCGCAGTGCCAACCAGGTCGTCCAGGCGGCCATTCAGTGCGGACCCTATGTGGTCAACAAGGGCGAAGTGGCGATGTTCGATATCGTGCCGGATTTTATCAGTATTCCATTGACCGCGCACTGACAGGGGGAAGGATGCGGAAATTGATTGTCGCGGGGCTTTGCCTCGCCCTGACTGGTTGCGGTGGCTCGGAAACATTCGTCAGCTTTAGCGGCAAGGCCGGCGGCCAGCCTGTCTTTTGCGTCTCTGAAAAGCCAAACTGCGCCGACCCCGGTGGCAGCATGCGCGCGCTCCAGGTTGACCATATCGACGAAGACGGGCGCGAGATCGAGGTCATGTGGCGGATCGAGAGTCCCGGCGGCTGGGGTTCAGCTTATCGTCTCGACAGGGTCGCGTACGGTGCAGCACCGGTTGGCTGGACGATCAAGATGCCGGCCCGGCAACTTGTGGCCGGCCAGCATTATCGGGTTAACAAGCAGTTCTATTTTTCTATAACTGGCAATGGACTGGTTCTAGTCGAGAACAAGCCGTAACCATCGACATCGCTGGTCGGGCTTTATGTTCCAGGCTTCATCATCCACTTCAGCTGTCCCACTGACCTTATAGTTCGGAACTCGCTGTCTTCACTTATACACAGCTTACCGCTTGCATGTCCGAGTGAATTGCCCTGAAATTTGCCCGCTGACAGACAACATATTCCTATCTTCGGTCAGCAGAAACTCGGTTATACCATACCGATAGTCGTCGCTGTCATTTAATGACATATGTGCGGAAGCCCTCTTTCCATCGAACGCTTCTACACCAACAATGCGCCACGTCTCTCCTCCAAGATTGACGCTCATCCCCTTTATCGTTAGCACTTGAGACGGTACTTGCGAGCAATGCGAACCTATTCGATGCCAAATTCCCCAAGTTGCTTCCGGCATGTTCTTTCCGAGAACCACCAGCTTTTCCTGGCTGGATGCAGTTGAACTGTCCGCCTCACTTCGTACGGTCTTATCCTTATCGACGCAGCTAAGGACACCCACGCCAACCATGAAGAGCAGCGTAGTTAGACAAAAGCTACGCTTGTTTTTTTGGCTGATAGTCATTGTACTCTCAACTTCCCTCTGTACTTGGAATTTTTATACGTCAAAGGTTTGGTCTTATCGAGTAGACGCTTTAACTTGGTGAAGTCTGTACTCATCGGATATCTTGGATCAGAGCGTGGTACATCCGACCACACTGTGACGCACCCGTCGCTTTCTCTGCCGACGTGCAGATTAAAGCCATTCCGGCATTGCGTTCGCTTGGAAACAGGATCAGCGACCGGGATGCAAGTGTAGCTAAAGCCTCCATTCCCATCAGGGCCGTACAGTCTATACCACCAATCATCACCACCATGACCGCTGTCATAACCGTTGCCGATGAGATAGTCCCCTCCGGGTAATGGACCTGATCCACTTATTCCTTCAGATGCTGGATTGTTGAAATTAGTTCCATTTCCGGAAACTACGTTTCTTACACTTACCCTCTCCCCGGTATCCACGTCTCTTGCAGTAAGAACACCTGATCGCCGGTCAAACGTAGCTTCAACAACTAACCCCAATGGATCAGTGTAATCATACACCATCCCGTCGACATAAGCGTACGGGTTCTGTCCGCCCGCCAATCCGATTGGATCGACCTGAATGTACCGTCCAAGGCTCGGATCGTAATCGCGATGATGGTTCTGGTTGAGGCCTGAGCCTGCGGCTTCTGCCTGATACCACTGACCCGGCAGACGGATATCGATATTGGCCGTGGCCGTCGTGAACACCTTGGCCGAGCCGAACGGCGTGACATACGCGTCCCAGACCTTGGCCTTGGCCGCATTGGTCATCACCTGAGGCTCATTCAGGTGGCCGTTGTGGATATAGTAGGTCACCGCCGTGCCGGACGTCTTGTCGATCACCGCCACCGGCATGTTGTCGGCCCAGATATATTCCCGTAGCAAGGCGCCGGAATAGCCATTGTGTTCGGCCAGCAGGTGGCCGCTCTGGTCGAAGATATAATGGATCTCCGATGACGAGCCACCGTTGAACAGCCTGCGCCAGACGCGCTGTTCACGGAAGTCATAGCCATAGTAGGCAGCATCCACAGCGTTTTTCTTGACCGCCACCAGCCGCTTGCGCGAGCTGTAGTGGTAGGTATAGGTCGCGCCGCCGGAGATGGCGTCGGAATAAAGGTCGCCGCCCGGGCGGTAGGCCAGCGCGCGCTGGACGACGGAGGCATTGTCCTGGACCTGTACCAGGCGGTTGCTGGTGCCAGCGGTGATTTCGTTTCGCGACGTCGTTACGCCCCCGACCGTCAGGTATGAGCCGATACGGTTGCCGGCGGCGTCATAGGAATAGCTTTCCTGACCCCACGGACCATTGGCGTAGGTCAGACGGCCGGAATTGCTCAGGCTCATATAGACCGTACGGCCCGTAGCCGCATTGTCGACGATTTCGCCCAGTCGGCCGTCGTCATAATAGTCGTAGCTCAGGTCGAATTTCGGCGTCGTTCCGTCCTTGAGCTCGATACGCGTCAGCCACTTATTGGTGTTGAATGTGCGCTTCAACGTCAGTCCATTGCCATAGGTGGCATTGGTCAAGCCGCCGAAGGGGGCATAGGACATGGACGACATAATGGTCGATACCGTCCCAGCTGCGGTCGGTTTGGTAGTGATGCCGGTGATCAGGCCATCGGCATCGCGGGTAAAGGTGATGACGCGGCCCGACGGCAGAGTCGTCTGGGTTACCTGGCCATTGGTATTATAGGCGTAGGTCACACTGTAATTCAGGCCCTGGATAGTCTTTGCGTCGGTCGTGACGCGCCCATGCGCGTCATAGGTGAAGGCCGAGCTCCCCGACTGTTCCGTCACGCTGGTCAGGCGGCCATTGCCCTTGTTGCCCGAAGCGACCGAATCGTAGGTGAACGTTATGGCTTCTTGTGGCGCACCTGTGAAGGTCTTGCCTGTCAGGCGGCCCGCATTGTCATAGGCCAGGTTAGTCTCAAGGCCGTCGGCATCGTTTATCTTGGTAAGGCGGCCGGCATTGTCGTACCAGTAGGTGCGCGCGCCGCGATCCGGGCTGACCTCGCGGATGACTTCACCAAAGCCGTTAGTGACGAAGGTGGTCTCGAGATTGCGGCCGTCCTTGTGGCTGGTGACGACGTCCTGGCCGTTATAGGCGTAGTTGACGCTCTGGCTGTCCGGATTGGTCGCCGTCACGATGCGGTCGAGCGCATCGAAGGCGGTGTTGGACACCTTGCCACGACCATCAGTGACCGTCTTCAGGTTAGCCACCTTGTCATAGGCCAGGTTCGTCGGGGTTGTGGATGCACTGCCCAGCGTCTGGATCAGCCGGCCAAGTTCGTCATAGACCATGCTCTGCTGGGCGGTGATGGTGCCGCCCGACGTCTTCGTCACCGACAAGGTAACGTCGCCTGCCGCATTGGGCGTCAGATCGACGGTTTCCAGCTTGTCATTCTTGATCTTAATCAAGCGCGAGGCCGTGTCGTAGGTGTATTCCAGCCAGCCGCCCGTCGGCAGGGTGACCTTGGTCACATTACCCGCCAGATCATAGTCATAGGCAAATTGCGACTGGCTGGTGCCCGGATTAACGGTCGTTGTCTTTACGCGGCCGTGCAGGTCGTAGGTGAGGATCGTCGAGACGCTGTTCGGATCGACAACGGTGAGGGGCGCGCCGCGCCAGTCCCAGGCCGTGACCGTTGTCGTCTTACCGACCTCATCGGTTACCGAAGCCAGGTAACCGTTGGTGTTGTACGTAAAGCTGCGGCTGTCGCCCGTACCGGCCAGGGGCCCGTCTACGCTGACCAACTTGCCGAGTGCACTGCCAGAGGAGCCATAGGTGTAGATCCAGGTTCGGGACTGGCCGTTGGTCGAATAGGGCACGGTCTGGCTGGTCGTATCGACCAGGTTCAGAGACGTCAGTCTGCCCTGCGTGTCGTAGGTATAGTTGGTCGTCAAACCGGCTTCGACCATCTGGGTCGGCAGAGAGAACGACGCATGCCAGGTGATATTGGTCGTCCGGGCGACCGGCGTGCCGAAGCCTTCAATTATCTGGGTGGGTTGACCAAGCGTGTTGCGGGTGTATTTCGTGACACGGCCTTCTTCGTCCGTTTGCGTGGCAATGAAGCGATTGCTGTCATAGGTGAGCGTACCGCTGCTGGCCGAACAATTTGGACTGGCTTCCCCGGCGATTTCGACAAGGCGTATGTCCGCGGCTCCACTTGCAAACCGCTGGTAACGATAAACAGTTGCCTTCCCCAGTGGATTGACAACGCGGCGGGTTAGCTCCGAGGACGTTTCCGTATAGGTGACGGTATGCAAGTCATAGCCGCCAGCACCCTGGGTGGAAGTTGCACGCCCCCTTGCATCGTAAGCGTAAGTCGCGATCCGAACGGCATTGTGATCGGTGACGCCGGTGAGATGCCGGGGGAAACGCGCGTCTTCATAGTGATAAGTCTTCGAGTCCACCACAACATTTGCGCTGTCGACACGCTCGAACTTCACAAGACGCTCGATGGCGGTTGTCGACGGCGCCGTTACCGCCGGAGCCGGGTCGTAGCTGTACTTCAGCTTGCTGCCGTCCGGCAGGGTTATCTGGCTGATGGCTTCCGGATAGGGCAGAGAGCCGGCGACATTCGACAACGAAGTCACATAAAACTTGTTCCATGCGAACTCCGCCGTGCGGCCGTACGTATCTGTAATCGAAGCGAGCGATTGGTCTGTGGCGTAGGTAAATGCCCAGCTATAGCCGTCAAAGTCCGTACGCGATGTCGGACGGCCAGTGCGATATAGATTTTGGTTAGGGGCCGTGAATGTCTTGAAGACCCACACCCGCCCATTGCTCTCAGTCAGCCGCCACTGGCTGCTCGTCACATCCACGTCGGCGAGGTTTGACGGCAGCGTACCAATGAATTCAAGCTTCAGTTCCTTTGGAGCATATACAGCGCCCGTGGCAGTATCGGGCACCCATTGGCCAGAGGACAGGAGGCGGAAATCGTACGCCGTTCCATCCGGGGAAACGACCGCCACGGTGGCATACGGAGCCGAGGGCGTACCCGAAAAGGAAGTCAGCTGCAGCTCGTACGCAAAATCAAACGTCCAGCCCGCTGCAAGACCTAAGGGCGGGGAGGAATAGAACTCGGATCTGCCAACAGGGTTTGAGCGATAGGTTCGGAAAAACTTAAACCGCCCGTCTTCCGTTTGGAAATCGCTGCTGTAAGCCAGCTTGGCGCCAGAAAGCAGCGAGATGGGGTTTCCAATCGCCGGGTTGCTGGCGCCTCCGTTATTATAGGAACAGTTGGCGCGTTCTGGGAAAAGATCCGCGCTCTTCACGCAATTGCCGGGGGGGATACGCGTGTACCCACTCGCAC
>CBIHPL010000153.1:0-7875 GCA_966212005.1 uncultured Asticcacaulis sp. | reverse complement strand
GTTATTCCCGCCCGGTTGCCTGCCGCTTCCGATCGCAGCCTGCCGCGATGACCGCAGCAGGCCCGTGGCCAGCCTAGAACCCTGCTACTCTGGCGTGAAATCACAAATGTTTTATTACCCTTAGGCAGGTTTACCGCCGCTCATTCCCCCGCCCTGAGAACGCCGATAAGGGTCTGCATGTTCTCGATATAGGTCCCGGTCGAAATCCCGGCGAACGTCTTCTCGGCGATATAGGGAGAGGTGTCGGTGGGATCGCCGACACGCGTCGTGCCAAAGTCTCCGGCCGCCGGCTCCTTGGAACCGTCACCGATATAGGGGTTGCTGGTCGCATTCAGCGCGGTCGGCCAGTAGCCCTGCTTGTTGAGCGAGGCGACCAGCTTGCCGGCATCGGTCTGCGCCGCGCTCATGTTCAGATCCGACGTGTCCGACGCCATGGTGAAATAACGCGGCAGCGGCGTCTTCACCTTGAGCGGCGAATCCTTGCTGACCTCGGCCGGCGATTTGGCCTTCAGCGCCTCGTATTCCTTGCGGACCTTGGCGACGTCCAGATAACGGAAACCGCTGTAATGACCCAGCGTCCTCGACGGCTCGTAGTCCCAGTAGTAGGCGCCGTTGACGACATTGGAACCGCGGCGGTGGACATAGATCGCCTTGTTGGTACCCAGTTCGATAAAGGTCGGGTGGCGATTGGTCTTGCCGCCGGCATCGGGCAGGCGCACGCTGTCGAGCCAGTCGAGCGCCGCCGGAATGCCGTTGAGATACTTGGTGTCGCCCGTCAGCCTGTAGAAATACATCAGTTGCTTGACGCTTTCATAGGTCGTGTGCGTGGCCAGGGCGTTGGGCTCATAGGTCCGGGCGCCCGCCGGCTTCAGGTCCGGCGTATATTGCAGCGCCCAGCCCGGTTGCGGCGCGCCCTGCTGGGCGACGATATAGACCGACATGCCGCGTGTGATGGCGTCGAGCACGCGCGTCTCGCCCAGGGCCTGATAGCACATGAGCAGGAACTTGACGTTCTCGGCTGTCACATCGTCATTGAAGGTGATGAAGGAGGTATAGTCGGGATTGCCGTGGTGCGAGAATTCGTACTTCAGCGGATAACGCTGCGGCCAGCCGCCGATCGGATACTGGCTTTCCAGGATGAAGTTGATGACCTTGTCGAGCGCCGGGCGATACTTGGGGTCGCGCTTTTCGACGTACATGCGCAGCAGGAGCTGGGCGGCTTCGGAGGTGCCGAGGTCATCGAAGGTGGCATTGCCCCAGTAATGCTGGAACTCCTCCATGCGCCAGGCATTCTTGCCGATGGTGTCGTACCACTGGCGCGTCGAGGCCTCGCCGTCGAAATCGATGAAGTAGTTCCATCCGCCCTTCGGCAACTGACCCCAGATCAGGGCGTCGGCGACCTTCTCGGCGGCCAGGTAATAATATTCGTCGCCGGTGGCGTGATAGGCGTCGAGGAAGACATGCCCCATGGTCGGCGTACCCGGCGGCTGGACCCAGATCATGCTGGGATAGGCTTCAAGCTCGCCCCAGCGCCGCGACTTGTCGGGCAGATAGGACCAGACATAGCCACCGTTGGTCGAAACCTCCTCGACCATGAAACGCGTCGCCTCCCGCATCGTACGCTCGATGTCCTTGCGGCCAACAGCTTTCGTCGCCCCGGATGCATTTTTGGGGGCGGCGACGGCCGGCATGGCAAGTGCTGCGGCGGCAAAGGCGGCGCTGGCCAGAAGCTGGCGGCGGTTGTGGCTCATATCTACGCTCCCTGATATTTCCGGCAATGAATGACACCGGTTTCCTAAAACAGCATAGGCCCGGCGCTTTGTGTTGGCAAGTTCAACGTCGCAGATCGGCCGGCCTGTCGATATCGCGCAGCACGCCGTCCGAATCGTCGTCGATAAAATTCACACGGTACCGGCCGGAGTCGATCAGCACCCGCCCGCCCCTGTCGCCCTCAAGACGTTGCAAATCCGGAAAACAGACATTTGAAAACAGAACGGGATGACCAGCCTGGCCATTGTGACGCGGCAGGACGATATCGTTTCCAGGAAGCGCCTGTGCCAGGCGCTTGAACACATCTTCCGGCAGGAAGGGCATGTCGGCCAGCACGACGAAGGCGGCGTCCGCAGGCTGGAGGCTTGAAATACCCAAGGCCAGAGATCGCCCCATACCTTCGTCGGCACGCGGATTTTCAACGAACCGGACCAGAGGTGCCGTGATGTACCAACCCGGCCTGACGACAACGACGATCTCATGGAAACCAGCGGCCAGAAGCCCGAGCAAGGTATGTTCAAACACGGGTTTTCCCGCCAGGTCGGCTTTCAGCTTGTCACTGCCGAAGCGGCTTGCGCTGCCAGCGGCGAGCACAATGGCGGACAGCTTCACGCCGACACCTTATGGCGCCACGCGGACACCACCTGGGCCAGTACCGACACCGCGATTTCCGGTGGCGTCCGCGCGCCGATGTCAAGGCCGATGGGGCCCTGTATCCGCGCCAGTTGCTCAGGCGTCGCGCCCATCGCCGCCAGGGTTTCAAGCCTGCGCGCGTGGGTCGGGCGGCTGCCCAGCGCACCAATGAAGAAGGCGTTGCTGTACACGGCCTGCCGCAGGATGTCCGCTTCATGGCTGTGGTCGTGGAAGGTCATGGCCAGGGCCGTCCAGTCGTCGAGCACTCCGGCGTCGAAGTCCACCGGCCCGCTGATGAGCGTCGCGGACATTTGTCGCACGACCTGCCGGTCCGGCGTAAATACCTCGACCGCCATCTCAGTCAGCCGCGCCATCTGCGCCAGCGCCACCGTGATCGGTCCCTGCCCGACCACAGCCAGCCGGCATTGCGGGACATAGGTCCGGACATAGGGCTCAGCGAGATCATAACGGAGGTCCGCGACACGCCGCTCGCGCCGCGCCGACAGCAGCGCGTCAAGCCTGTCATCGTCAAGCGTAACGTCGAAATGGACATGCAGACCGGAACCACACGGCAGGACGATGTCCTTGAACCGAGAGCCTTCGCCATAGAGTTCCGTGTGGTTTTCCCCGCGTGCGATCGCCGCCATCGCATCCAGGACCAGGGCACGTTCGGCGCAGCCGCCGGTTATGGCGCCGACAGCCCGGCCGTCCTCCGCCACAGCCATCTGGCTGCCGGCCGGACGCGGCGCCCGCCCCTCAACCTTTACAAGGGTCAGGAGCGCCGTTCGCAATCCTTCATCACGCCAGGCCCTGAGGTCTTCGAGAACGAAATCCTTATAGGCCGGCGGATCGATCAGCAGAGGTGCGTTCACTTAAATTACGCCCTGGTGCGCGCCGCCTGGATCTTTTCAGGCGTCAGCGGCAGACTGCGGACACGCGCGCCGCAGGCGGCAAAGATCGCGTTGGCCACGGCCGGCAGGACCGGCGGCAACGCCGGTTCGCCGAGCCCGGTCGGCGGGTGGTCGCTGGCGAGGAAGTGGACATCGACCTGCGGCGCCTGGGACATCCGGATCATCGGCACGGCGTCGAAATTGACCTCCTGCGCACGCCCCTTGCCGAAGGTGATGGCCTGGGAAAGCTCGCCGATACCGTCGATAATGCTGCCTTCCACCTGGTTGCGCGCCCCCGAAGGATTGATGATGGTCGAGCCGACGTCACCCACGACCCAGACCCTGAGCACCTTCCAGGTGCCGTCGTCCGCGACCCTGACCTTGGCGACTTCGGCGAAATAACCCAGGTGGCAGAAATAGGTGGCGATCCCCATGCCGGTGCCCTTGGCCAGCCTGGCCTTGCCCCAGCCCGACCGCTCGGCTACCAGTTGCAGAACCGCTTTCATGCGGGCGGCATCATAGGTCCAGCGCGCATCGCCCTCGGGCCTGGGGTCGCGGAGATGCGTGTCCAGCACCGCCAGGCGCGACGCCACCGGGTCCTTGCCCGTTGCGTGGCAGATCTCATCCCAGAAGCTTTCATGGACGAAGGCCATGCCGTTGGAGGTCGGCGCGCGCAGATATCCGGTCGGCACGATGGTCGCGATCATCGACTGTTCGTGGCGATAATTCGGCGCCAGTCCCTGGAACGCGTAACCGTCGATCGAGGCGCCCTGCGCGACCTTGCCGTCGCGGCTGAAGGTCACGCCCCGGGTGTGATAGGCCGTGACCGAACCCGATGCATCGATGCCGGCACGCAGGGCATGCCACGAACCGGGGCGGTAGAAGTCATAGGCAATGTCGTCCTCGCGCGTCCAGACCAGCTTGACCGGACCATTGAGCTTTTGCGCGACGGCCGCCGCCTCGGCCATGTAGTCGTTTTCGAGACGCCGGCCGAAACCGCCGCCGCAGCGCAGCATATGGACGATCACCTTGTCCGCCGCCACGCCGATCGTCTTGCCGACCAGGTCCTTGCCGGCGTTGGGCAATTGCGTCGGTGCCCAGATTTCCATGCCGCCGTCCTTGGTCGGCTGGGCTGTGCAATTCTGCGGCTCCATCGGCGCGTGCGGCAGGAAGGGCACTTCATAGACGGCGGCGACGGTTTTTGCTGCCCCGGCGAAGGCGGCATCGACATCGCCGGTATTCTTGCTGACCTCGCCCTTGCCGGCCAGCAGGGTCTTCGCCTTTTCGGCATAGGCAGTGCTGTCGTGGGGCACGCCGTGACCGTCGTCCCATACGGGGTTCAGGGCTTCGCGCGCGGCCTTGGCGTACCACCAGCTTCTGGCGACGATGGCGACGCCGGGCCGCAAACCGTGGAAGTCGTCGGAACCCTCGAAGGTAAGAACATCGGTGACGCCAGGCATGGCTTTCACCGCGTCGATGTCGGCGGATTTGAGCTTCGCTCCATAGACCGGCGCCTTGACATAGACGGCGTACTTCATGCCCGGCAGGGTTTTGTCGATGCCGAAGACCGGCTCGCCTTTCAACACCCGGGCGCTGTCGACACCGCCCTTCGCCTTGCCGACAATGGTATAGGTCTTCGGGTCCTTCAGCTTGATCGTATTCAGGTCCGGCGCGGGCAGCTTCGCCGCCGCTCCGGCCAGCGCCCCGTAGGTGAGCTTTTTCCCGGACGCCTTATGGATCACCTGGCCCTTCGCCGTGGAAAGTCTGTCCACCGGCACCTTGAGCTGCGCCGCCGCCGCCGCCAGGAGCATGGACCGGCCCGCAGCGCCGGCCTTGCGCATGCCGTCCCAGTTCATCGGCGTCGACATCGAACCGCCCGCGAACTGCGCACCGAAGCGCTTTTCGTCCGACGGCGCCGTCTCGACCCTTACCTGGGCCCAGTCGACATCGAGTTCTTCGGCGATCAGCATGGGCAGCGAGGTCTTGATGCCCTGGCCGATTTCCGGATTCTTGGCCAGGATGGTGACCGTATTGTCGGGGTGGACGGTGATGTACTCACCGAGGCCAGAGCCGCCGCCAGCGGCATCGGCGACCGATGACAGGCCAAGCATCAGGCCGCCGCCGGCAGCGGCGCCGGCCATCAGGAACAGGCGGCGGGTCGGCTGGAAGGTCGTATCGGACATGGCTCAGGCCTCCCGCGTGTCGGCGACAGGCAGTCCGGCCGCCGTCTTGATGGCCGCACGGATGCGGGTGTAGGTGGCGCAGCGGCAGACATTGCCGTCCATGGCCGCATCGATATCGGCGTCACTGGGCTTGGGCGTTTCTTTCAGCAGCGCGATGGCCGACATGATCTGGCCACTCTGGCAATAGCCGCACTGCATGACATCGAGGTCGAGCCAGGCATCGCGCACCGTCTGCCCCAGTTTGCTGGTCATTACGCCCTCCAGCGTCGTGACCTCGGCATCCGCCACGGACGTCACGGGGGTGATACAGGACCGGACCGGCTGGCCGTCGACGTGAACGGTACAGGCGCCGCACTGGGCGATGCCGCAGCCGAACTTCGTCCCTTTCAGGTCGAGTTCGTCACGCAGCACCCACAAAAGCGGCATGTCGTCCGGCACATCCAGGCTGTGCGCGACACCGTTGACCTTGACCGTGACCATGCGACCCTCCCTGATTTTATGAGCGAATACGTTCTAGCGCAGGTTTTCACTGGAGAGGCATGACAATTTTGTAATCGGTCTCAACACCGCGCCGGATGCCCGCCTGCGGGCACAGTCCGCGCTTCAAAACTATAGGCACAGCCGCGCGAATAGGGCATAAGATGCGCGCCCCCATGAGGAAGCCCCTGCCTAAGGACAGCAATGCCGACGCCCGAGCCGACACACGCCTCCGCCCTCACCTCCCATCCGATTTTCCAGACCCTCCGGTCCTTTGCCGACCGCGCGATGAATGGTGACGACAAGACGCTGCGCTGGGTTCTCGGTGCACTGGTGCTGGTGCTGGCCTGCTTCAACTTCCTGCGCGACCTCAACAATCCCAATCACGCCTTCTGGGATGAGTCCTACTATCTGACCGCCACCCAGCGTTATGTCGAGGATACGGCACAATACGCGTCGCATCCGCCGCTCGGCTTCATGTTCATGGACCTGGGCGTTTCGACCATCGGCCGTAACGAAAAGCTGGACCTGCATCCGCTGGCGGTCGAAAAGAAGATCGATACCCGCAAGCTGGCCAAGGGCTATGATTTCACGGGGGTCCGCCTGCCGGCGGCGATATTCTCCGTCATCAGCGCCATGCTCTTCTACCTGATCATGCTCAGGCTTTCGAACGAAGCGTTCGACGCCTTCGTCTTTTCACTGCTCTACCTGTTCGAGAACGCCTTCATCGTCCACTTCCGGGCGGCGCACCTCGACCCCTACCAGTTCACCTTTACGCTGGCGTCGATCTATGTGTGGCTGTTCACCTGGGACCGGGAGCCCAAACGGCCGCTATTGACCTATGGGCTGTTCGGCCTGTTCTGCGGCCTCAGCTTCATGGTCAAGGTCAATTCGCTGGTCATGCTGGCGCTGGGCGGTTTCAGCCTGTTGCGCATGCTGTGGCTGGACCGGAACCGTGAAACGGCTATCAGGTTCCTGACACGCGGCACCGCGGTGGCGGCGTCTTTCGCGGCCATTGTCGCCGCCATCTTCGCCCTGCACGTCGTACTAAACCCCAACATGCCCGATCCGAAGACCGAATCGGGCCGCCGCGACCTCAAGGTCATGCCTCAGAGCTACCAGGCGTGGCTGGGCGGCAAGGCGCCATTGACGCCCGCCGTCGTCTGGGATGCGACCGCCGGCTACTACACGTACATGAAGCACGACTTCCAGTATGTGACGAAAAACGAACCCAACGGCGCCAAGGCGATCCTGTTTCCGTTCATGAACAAGATCATCAACTATCGCTGGGATTTCAACGGCCGCAAGACCGCTTATGTCCAGATGGTCGGCAACCCGGTCAACTGGGGCCTGGGGATCGTCGGCATCGCCGCCGCAGCGGTGCTGATTCTGCGCAGGCGGACGCGCAGGCGAGCCGAGGCCGAGGATGCCGACATGGACCTGCTGGAGGTCATGTTCGCGATGTTCATCCTGTTCTGGGGCCTGCACATCTATCTGGGCAGCCAGCGCGTAATGTACATCTATCACTACTTCATCGGGCTGGCCTTAAGCTACTTCTTGGTGGCGCTGTCCTTCAAGGTGGTGTCGCGGCGCGTGGCCTTTGTCGCCAGGCACCGCTTCTCCATCCTGTGCGCAACCAGCATCGCGATTGCCGGCAGCTTCCTCTTCTATTCGCCGCTGACCTACCACTACTTCCTGTCGCGCAAGGAATGCCAGATGCGCAACTGGCCCGTAACACTGGTGATCTGTCAGCCGATAAAGACCAAGCCGGCGGCAAGCCCGGCGCCGGCTGCGAAAGGACCGGCACGTTGGAATGAACCGAGGTCGGATTAGCCGGCGCGGGTTTGGCCAATGCGCCGGTTGGTGCGGCGCCTGCGGTGTGACTCGCAATCACATCCCGGGAGGCCCCGGTCGACCGTCCG
>CBIHPL010000152.1:0-7893 GCA_966212005.1 uncultured Asticcacaulis sp. | reverse complement strand
CTTGGACCCCCTATATCTTGTTCTTTCAATAAAAAAGCCCCGCCCATAAAGGCGAGGCTTTTTTATTGAAAAGAGAAAGACTTGGGGGCACTGCCCCCAAACCCCATTAGGCTTCCGCAGCCGCTTCTTCAGCGTCGCCGCTCTTGCTTGCGCTTGAAGCCGTGACCGAAGCCACAACGGTTTCGCCCTTCAGAACCGGCGTCACGTCGGACGGCAGCTTGAGGTCGGAGATGTGGATCGACTGGCCGATTTCATAGCCGGTCAGGTCGATGATGATGTCTTCCGGGATGTGGTCGGCCGGAACCTGGATTTCCAGATCGTGGATAGCGATGTTCAGGGCGCCGCCCTTTTTCAGGCCGGGCGAAGCTTCTTGGTTCTTGAAGTGTACCGGCACGGCGATCTTGATCTTGGCGTGTTCGTCGACGCGCAGCAGGTCGAAGTGCGTCGGCACGTCAGTGACCGGGTGGAAGTCGATCGACTTCACGATGACCTTCTGGGTTTCGGTGCCGTACTTCAACGTCACCAGGTGACCGGCCAGCTTGCCGGTGTACAGCGACTTGCGGAATTCATTCAGGCTGGTTGCGATCGGCACGGGACCGAGGTTGCCACCATAGAGAATGCCCGGGATCTTGCCGGCATTGCGAACTTCACGAGCGCCGCCGGTACCGGTGCGCTCACGCACCTCGACGTCCAAAACGATATCGACCATAACCAAAACCTCAATAGAAATACGCCGGTACCACAATTGGCCCGGCGGTCCGAATTTCTGGAGGCGGCCTCGATACACGACAAACCGAGGCTACGCAAGCCGCACAAAGAAAAATGCGCCGCAGACGGGCTGCGGCGCATTTTCCCTAGGTTGGACGTTCCGATCACGTAGCCTTCTTTTTGGCCGCCGAAGACTTCTTGGAAGAGGATTTCTTGGTGCTCTTCTTGACTGGCTTCTTGTTCATGTCGGCGTAGGAAACCGCGTTGGCATGCGAGGCAGAGACCGTACCGTCGTCGTTAAAGCCGATACGCTTGACCGGCGCGAAGCTGAGGGCGTTGCTGGACATCTTGCCCAGGCACTGGCCGGTGTCCATGAGGATGTGCTGACCCAGGCAGAAGATATCCTCGTAATAGGGCTTGGCCACCGCCAGGCACTGATAGAGGTTGAGCTTCGACATATCGAAGCACTTTTCACCGCTGTCGTCGTCGAGCAGGGCAATGACGGCGTCCGAACGCGCTTCGCCGCCTTCACCCAGAATGGCCAGTGCGGCGATGGTCAGCGAACGGTTGACCGCATTTGTATAGGGCGTGTTGAAAAGGTCGGGACGGGCAAAATCGATGGCGGGCTCCATGGACGGCGTCGCCGGCATCATGGACTGGCTGACCTGCGTCGCGGCGGGATTGCCGGCGCTGTCGGCAGGGGCAGGTGATGCGTTGAGCGTGGCGTCGCCGGTGGCGGCGCCGGTCGTCGCCCGGGTCGTCAGGCCGGTGCCGCTGAGTGCGGCAGCCAGCAGGCGGGAGCTTTCGTCGCTGCGGACGCTCTTAAGGGTGACGGAGTTCTGCTTGGCCTGGGCCAGGCGCTCGTCGCGGCCGGTGACGAATTCCTTGGACCACTTCTGGCGCTGGATGTCATAGGCGGCCTGTTTGACGCCTGAGCCGGCCTTGTAGACAGACTGGCCGTCGCTGGACAGGGCCAGTATGACGCGGCGCGCGGCGACGTCGGCGGCTGGCAATCCGGCGGCGTAGGACGGGTCGCTCAGAAGTTTGGACGTCATTTCGGCGCGCGCCGTTGCGTCGGCTGCGTAGGCGCGAAGGGCGGCGCGGAAACTTGGCTCCTGCATGGCGGCAATGGCGCCGTACGCAACGGCGCCGCGCGCCAGTTGTTCAGGCTCGTAGGCCGAGGCAAGCCTCAGCTTTGCCTGCACGTCATTACCGTCAGGGAAAACGGCGCTGACGGAGCGGGCCTGCTGGATATAATCGACATAGGTTGCCGCCGCGTCGGAGACACCGGAAGCCAGGGCAACCGGCGGTCCCGCGGGGGCGGGCGGCGGCGGGGGCGGGGGCGCAGGCGCGTCCGTCGCGCAACTCGCCAGGCTAAGGGCGAGCAGGCTGATGGCAAGACCCTTCGCGACCGTGAACTTCATATACGCAACTCCCTGAAAACTTTATCGAGGTGGACGAGGTGGGGGGCGGCGGCGCTCCCGCACGAACGGCGCGACACCCGCGCCATATGAGAAATGTGGCAGACTCAAACGTGACAAAGCGCCGAAATTAAGGCTTTTGGCCCCGTTCCGACATCATTAATCAGCACGTTCAGAAAGAACACGCAATAAGTTTACAAGATGGAAAAGAAGGTATTTTTACAAGCGCTGGAATGGAGCGGATCAATCAAAAAGTTTTGATACCGATTCTTCGTTGGCGATGCGGCGGATGGCTTCGCCGATCAGGGGGGCGACACCGACCAGACGGATTTTGTCGTTCTGGCGGATGGCTTCGGTGGCCTCGATCGAATCCGTGATAACCAGCTCACTGAGTACCGAACCCGATACGCGCTCCAGTGCGGGCCCCGACAGGACGCCGTGGCTGACATAGGCCGACACCGACCGGGCGCCGCGGTCCATCAACGCCTTGGCCGCGTGGCACAGCGTGCCGGCGGAATCGACGATATCATCGAACAGGATACAGCGGCGGTCCGTGACGTCGCCGATGATGTTCATGACCTCGGATTCACCTGGGCGCGGGCGGCGTTTGTCGACGATGGCCAGATCGACATTGAGGCGGTCGGCCAGTGCGCGTGCGCGCACCACGCCACCGACGTCGGGAGACACGATCATCAGTTCGTGCGGATCGGGATAGTTGGCCTTTATGTCCTTGGCCATGAAGGGAATGGCCACCAGATTGTCGGTCGGAATGTCGAAGAAGCCCTGGATCTGGCCGGCGTGCAGGTCCATGGTCAGGACACGGTGCGCCCCGGCGCGGGTAATCAGGTTGGCGACCAGCTTGGCCGAAATCGGCGTCCGGCCACCCGTCTTGCGATCCTGGCGGGCATAACCAAAATAGGGGATGACGGCCGTGATCCGCTTGGCCGAGGCGCGGGTCAGCGCATCGATGCAGATCAGCAGTTCCATCAGGTTGTCGTTGGCCGGGAAGCTGGTCGACTGGATGACGAAGACGTCTTCGCCGCGCACATTCTCGTCGATCGTCACGAAGATTTCGTTGTCGAGGAAACGTTGCACGCGCGCCTTGGTCAGCGGCATGTCGAGATAGTCGCCTATGGCCTGACCGAGAGTGCGGTTGGAATTGGCGGCGAGCAGCTTCATTTTACTAAATCCCTAGAGCTTCCAAACCGACAGGTCTGGCAAGGGCCCCCAAAACCTCTTAGGCGCCCGACCTTGTGCGAGGAGCCCGCGCGGCTCCTGAGCGCATAAAGCCGGGCTTTTAGCAGTCGAGGCTACAGGTTCAAGGTTAAATTGTCATATGACTGAGAAAATCATGCTCGCAGCATGATGCATGAGATCAGCCGGCCGTAATCCGGTTCACCATTGAGAAAAGCGCGGCGGTTGGAAAAGAACAGCGATGCGTCGGCACGTGTGTCGTGGCCGGTTATGGCCGCTGTAAGGACACCGGCGCGCTTAAGGCGCATCAGGCAGTAGCCGGGCAGGTCGAACATGCGCTTGTCAGCCGAGGCGCCCGGAATGAAAAAGGCTGGGCTGTCGGGATCGGCGTTCGCGAAGGTTTCGGCATAATCGGCGCCGACTTCGTAGGAGGCCTGGGCGATGCAGGGACCGATGACGCAGCGGATTTCGTTGCGCTCAGCGCCCTTGGCCTGCATCAGGTCGAGCGTGGCTTCAATCATGCCGTAAAGTGCGCCCTTCCAGCCGGCGTGGCACGATCCGACGACGCGATTGACGGGATCGGCGAACAGCAATGGCGCGCAGTCGGCGGACAGGGCCGACAGGATCAGGCCGGGCGTGGTTGTGACCAGGCCATCGGCTTCAGGGCGGACCTGGGTCCAGGGGCCTGAGACATCGTGCGCGATATTGGAATGGATCTGATAGAGACTGAGCAGGTGATCGGACGGACGGTCGAAGCTTGCTGCGACAAGCCTGCGGTTTTCTTCGACGGCCGCCGCGTCGTCCTTTGAGCCGAGACCGATGTTCAGGCTGTCGTAGATGCCGGTCGAGACGCCGCCGCGGCGCGTGAAGAAACCGTGCTGGATGCCCGGCAGGTCGAGCAGGGGATGAAGAATGCGCGGGGGCAGGGGAGACATGGCGGTACCTTTCAAAGGCCCCCACCACCAACGCGCCAAGGCGCGTCGGCCCCTCTCTCTACAAGTGAGGAGGCATAAATTGGAGAGCGCGTGGCTCTTTTAGGAGGCTGTTTCCGACGCTTCAAGTCCGATTAGCGGAATCGATGGGGGATAAGCAAGCGCCAGAACCTTGAACAGCTCGCCCATCTGGTCGGGCGCGACCAGACGGTCGTACTGGCGCTGAAGCTTGCCCGCTTGCGTCGGGTTTGAGGCTTCAAGAGCGTCCAGGCGCGCGGCGATGCCCATGGAATGGAGAAAGGCGGCTTGAGGCGTAATCCTGGAAGCCAGGAGTTCCGCACGGCGGGCTGTTGCCGCGACAGTGGGAAAATCCGCCCAAACCGTCAGGTCGTGCTCGCCCGGCGCTTCGAGCGGATCGTGCTTCTTATGACGGCACAATGCCTGAAGCGTATCGCCGGGACCCGGGACAGCACGGCCGTAGTCGATCAGCAGGGCAGCGCCATTCGCCGATTTCAGCTTGTTGCACAAGGCGCGGGTGAAGCGAACCTGTTCGGGGCTGTACTCGAACAGGTCTCCTGCATTGGAACTCCCGATGTCCGGAGCCTGAGAACTTTCTGCCGCCAGACCGATAACAAGCGCACCGTCGCGGACGCCAACCAGCCGTTCATGCCAACGGTCTTCGAGACGCACATACTGACGCGCCGGCAGGCAGTCCAACACTTCGTTGGCGATGATGATAAGCGGCAGATCGTCGGGCAGGGATTCGATGTTCGGCAGGAAGGCAGCTCCCGGCGCTACCATTGCCTGCCGCGCGCGCAGGACGGGAGAAGGTTCGACCAGGGCGACCCGCATGGACTGTCTCAGGCCCGGCACACGGGCGGCGACACGCAGGATGTCGCTCATCAGCGTGCCGTCGCCGCCGCCGATTTCAACCAGCCGGAAGGACGTCGGGGAGCCCATCGCCGTCCAGGTTTCAGCGATCCAGACACCGATCATTTCGCCGAACATCTGTGACACCATGGGCGCGGTGATGAAGTCACCGTCCGCGCCAAGCGCGGGCCGCTTCATATAATAGCCGTCGATGGGATCGAGAAGGCAGCGCGCCATGTACTCAGCGACGCTGATCGGGCCTTCCAGCGTGATCTCTTCGATCAGCCTTTGCTTCAGAGACAAGGTCAGGCCGCCGTACCGTTATCGGCTGGCGGCGGGCCGTCTTCGTCCGTTACGGCAGCGACAGGTTCCGGCTCCGGCGCAGGCGTCTTGTGCGCCCGCCAGATCAGCCAGGCACCTGCCGCGACCATGGGCAGGGAGAGGAGCGTGCCCATGGTGATGACTTCTTTGAAGAAAGGCAGCATCTGGGCGTCCGGATTTCGCACGCTTTCGAGCAGGATGCGGATAATACCGTAGCCCGCGATAAAAACGCCCATGACCATGCCGGGCTTTTGCAGCTTCTTCAGCCGGAACGCCAGGAACCAGGCGAGCGCAAACAGCAGCAGGCCTTCACCGAAGGCTTCGTAAAGCTGGCTGGGGTGGCGGGGGGCGTCGCCGGCCGGACAATAACCAAACTGACCGGTGATGTATTTGTTGCAGAAGACCATGCCCCACGGCACGTCGGTTGGGCGACCCCACAGCTCTCCGTTGATGAAGTTGGCGACGCGTCCAAGGAACAGGCCGATCGGCGCCGCCATGGCCATCAGGTCGCCGAGATTAAGCATCCGCGCCACAGTGAAACGATTGGCGCGGCTCCACAGGATGGTTGCGATGACTACGCCGGTAAAGCCACCGTGGAACGACATGCCGCCGTTCCAGATTTGCAGCACCTCAAGCGGCTTCGTCCAGATCAAAGAGGCGTCATAGGCCAGAATGTAGCCAATCCGTCCGCCGAGGATCACGCCGCCGGTCAGCCACAGGATCAGATCGTCGAGCTGGTCGGGTGTAACGGGCGCCTTTCCGTTCGGCCACAGTTCGGCCTTGCGCAGAAGCTTGCCGGCATAGAGCCATCCGAGCACTATGCCGGCGACGTAGGCGAGCGCGTACCAGCGTACGGCAAGGGGTCCGAGGTGGACAATGACCGGATCGATGTCCGGCAAGCGCAGTGTCATGGTGCCCCGGTCTCCGCGTTGTAGGCTGTGGCGTTTTTATCAACTTCATTTGTCGGCGTCGCGACAAATTCGCGCTGACGCCGGCAAGAATCATGAAAAACTTTGTTGCACACGCGATATGGCCTATAAGACATTATATTGAAAGCGTGTGACGAAAACGTCCGGTGGGAGATTGCCATGCAAAGCCAGCATCCGTTCTTTGACGAGATGGCGAAACTGACGACGTCGGCTATGGGCCTGGCCCAGGCCGCCGGCGACGAAGCCAAGGCGGCTTTTCGCGCCCAGGCCGACCGTTTTGTGGCTGACATGGATCTGGTGCGCCGCGACGAACTGGATGCGCTGAAGGCCGAAATGACCGCGCTGCGCGAGGAAATCGCCGCGCTTAAAGGGACAAAGACGGCGAAGGCCAAAGCTGCCTCCGATCCGTCCATCTAAGACAGAGACAAAAATGAACACCCCCCAGGCCTATGACAGCGATGCCGCCTTCGACCCGCTCGATATGGTGGAATCCATCCTCGCCGAGGAAGGCCTAGAGTTTGAACGCACGCCGGAAGGCGATCTCGGTTTCGCCCTGAGCGGCGACTGGCGCACCTATGAAATGTGGTTTTCGTGGCGTCCGGAAGGCGAGTGTCTGCAACTATGCTGCTCGCTCGATGTCGAAACCGGCGCAGGCCGGGCGCTGACGCCTGACCGCCTGCCTGGCCTTTACGAACTGCTGGCGCTGGTCAACCAACACGTTTGGTTCGGTCATTTCGAAGTGTTCCGCGATACCGAGGCGGAGACGGCCGCCGGAGCGGAAAAGATCGGCATGGGAGCCTACGACATCGTTTTCCGTCACACGGTAGCGCTCAATCCGATCGAGCGTGCGTCGGTCACGTCCAGCGCGCACATGATCAACAGCGCCGCCGAAGCCGTCGACCGCTTCTATCCGGCGTTCGATTTCTGGTTCAAGGGGGTCGAAACGGCTCGCGACGCATTTGCGGCGTGCTTGTTCGAAACGCGGGGCGAAGCCTGAGCATGTTGCCAAAACCTATTCTGCTTATCGGCGCCGGCGCGCTGGGGTCTTCCATGCTCAAGGGCATGCGTATCGGTGGTCATGCAAGGCCGTCAGACGTGATGATTCTGGACCTGAAGCCGGGTGATGAGGCGCAAACGTGGGCGGCGGACGGCGCGTTGCTGAACCCGCAGCCTGATCAATGGAGGACGGCCGGCACCGTCATCCTGGCGGTCAAGCCCCAGGGATGGCATGCGGTGGCACAGATCCTGCGCGGAAACCTGAACGTCGATGCGGTGCTGGTGTCCGTCATGGCCGGTGTCCAGGTTTCGTCGCTTCAGCAGGCTTTTGAAGGGCATGCGATCGCACGCGTCATGCCCACCACCGGTGTTGCGACCGGCAAGGGCGTTGCGAGTATTTATGCCGATGGACCCAAGGCCCTTGAGGCAGCGTGCGGTCTTTTCGAGCCAATGGCGTCGACGGTTGTGCTCAAGGAAGAAGGCCTGATGGATTCCGCTACCGCGGTTTCCGGTTCGGGGCCC